>NZ_BDGT01000036.1 GCF_001748285.1 Thermogemmatispora onikobensis
TATACGAATGGCACCAATGGTCTGACCGGGATCTATTCGCCGGCCTTCTTCGGGATACGCTGGAACGTCTCAACTTCGGAGCCGTACTACTACTTGATCCTGGCGCTGATCTCCATCGTGCTGCTGGCCAATCTGCGCCTGCGCGATTCGCGCATTGGACGAGCCTGGATCGCAATGCGTGAGGATGAGATCGCCGCCGCCTCCTCGGGAATCAATTTGACGCGGACAAAGCTCCTCGCCTTCGCGGCGGGTGCCTTCTTCTCTGGAATCGCTGGCGCTTACTACGCCGCCAAGCTCAGTACGGTGACGTCCGGCAATTTCAGCTTCAGCGACTCAGTGATCTATCTGGCAATGGTGGTTCTCGGCGGCCTGGGAAGCATTCCCGGCGTGGTCGTGGGCGCCCTGGCTGTCTACGCCGTCAACGTCCTGGTACTGCCTCAGCTCGACGCACTGGGGAATGATCCAGGCAGTATTATTCACCCGCTCTATACACAGATCCTGCAGATGATCCCCAATTTCTCGTTTAGCAATATTCGCAACCTGATCTTCGGGATCATCCTGGTAGTGCTCATGATCTTCCGACCAGAGGGCCTGATCCCCAGCACACGCCGACGTCGTGAGTTGCACCGCGCCGAGGCCGAAGGGGTGGAGGTCACTTCGCTGGATACTCCCCCCGGGACCCCAGGCTTTGAGTCAGAGATGCGTGTCGAGTAAAGAGTGCGAGCATGTGTGACGCAGTGCGACGGAGCAGAGATATATGCTACCAACTATTGAGGTTGTTCCTAGCTGGAGGCTGCAATCATGACCGCTGAGCACGAGCAGGCCCCTCAGTCCACGCGCCAACCTTTGCTAGAGCTGCAAAAGGTGACCAAGCACTTCGGCGGCCTCGCCGCGGTTCAGGACCTGGACCTGACTCTCTATCCACAGGAGATTGTCAGTATCATCGGGCCGAATGGCGCGGGGAAAACCACGGTTTTCAATCTGATTACCGGGATCTATCTGCCCACTTCGGGAGAGATCCTTTTCGAGGGCCAGCCCTTGAAGAAGCCAACACCCCATCAGGTCGTGCAGCGCGGCATTGCGCGCACCTTCCAGAACATCCGTCTGTTCAATAATATGACGGTGCTGGAAAACGTGCTGGTGGGCGAGCATCTGCGTCTGAAGGCTTCGATTCTGGATGCGGTCTTCCGTCCCCCGTGGGTCAAACAGGAGGAGGAGGAGGCCCGCCAACGCGCAATTGAGCTGCTCAGTTTCTTCGGTCAGCATCTGGTCGATCGCCAGGACGAGTATGTGATTAATCTCTCCTACGCCGATCGCCGCCGCGTGGAGATCGCCCGCGCTCTGGCTTCGGGCCCTAAATTGCTGTTGCTCGATGAGCCAACCGCCGGTATGAATGAGGCGGAGACGATGGAGGCTGTGCATTATATCCGCCGTCTGCGCGATGAGCTGCATCTGACGATCTTGCTGATCGAGCATAAGCTGATGGTGACAATGGGCATTTCCGACCGCATCGCCGTACTCGACTACGGACGCAAAATCGCTGAGGGGCTACCCGATGAGGTCCGCCGCGATGAGCGGGTAATTACGGCCTATCTCGGAAAGGCAGCTACTGCCGAGCGCCAGACCTGGCAGGCGGCGCTCCGGCTCCAGCCGGAGGGGGAGGCAAATAACCATCATGAGTGAAATGCTGACTGTGCCAAGCGCTATGCTGCTGTTCGTTGATTGCCAAACCGCTGCATGTGTGGGAGGGGATCGATGAGTGATGTAATGCTGCAGTTGGAGCACGTGGATACGTTCTACGGCCCCATCCAGGTGCTCTATGATATCAACCTGGAGGTGCACCGTGGAGAAATCGTCTGCCTGCTTGGCGCCAACGCCGCTGGTAAGACGACTACGATGAAGACAATCTTCGGTCTGGTCCGCCCACGCCGGGGAAGGATTACCTTCGACGGACAGCGCATTGATAACCGGCCCGCCAGCGATATTGTCCGCCTGGGCCTGGCCCTGGTTCCAGAAGCGCGACGCATTTTCCCGCGCATGACGGTCTTGGAAAATTTACAGATGGGCGCCTACACGCGCGCGAATAGGGCTGAGATCCAGCAGGACCTCGACCACGTCTGTCAGATTTTCCCACGTATTAAGGAGCGTCTGAAGCAGATTGCCGGGACCCTCTCGGGTGGCGAACAGCAGATGCTGGCTATGGCCCGCGCTATGATGTCGCGCCCACGGATGATGTGCATGGATGAGCCATCGATGGGCCTCTCCCCTCTTCTGGTAGAGACGGTCTTTGAGACGATCGTGCGCATCCGCTCGGAGGGCGTGACCATCTTTCTGGTGGAGCAGAATGCCTCGATGGCCCTCAGTCTGGCCGACCGTGGCTATGTGCTGCAGACCGGGAAAATCGTGCTGAGCGATACCGCCTCTAATCTGCTTCAGAACGATATGGTACGGCAGGCTTACCTCGGGGGCGCTTGAGCCACAGACGTTCTTTTATCTAGTCTGGTCTGGCCGCCCTGCGCTGCTCCCTAGCCGCCTCCGCCTCGCTTCGGCCAGCAGGCCAGACATCGAGGGCGATGGCCCGCAGGAGAACGTACTGCGGGCCTCTGCTGGCCTCTTTTCTCCCGGTAAGTCCATCCATGATGGGATGGGACGCTAGCATCTCTTTCTTTTTCTTTGATCAGAGTGCAACAGCCAACAGCGCTCTCTAGCGAGCAGAGAGGCAAAGGAGGTCCAACGATTTGGTGGTTCGCAGTTACGACTATGTCCATCGACGGGGAGTGCGTTTTCTCTCGTGGGAGGAATTCGCTTCCTTGGGGCACAAGCTGTGTGAGGCCCTGGCCAGTGAACGAATCGAGGCCATTGTTGGTATTGCTCGCGCTGGTCTCTTCCCAGCGACGTTAGCTGCCTGCGCGCTGCGGCTCGACCTTTATCCAGTGCGCGTGAGTCGACGCCTTCAGGATGAGGTGCGTTTTCATTCACCGGTCTGGCATGTACCGCTAGTCGCGGCTATCGCGGGCAAGCGTGTCGCTGTTGTCGATGAGATCGCCGATAGTGGGGAAACACTGGCGCTGGTGGCGCAGCAGGCGCGTGCGCTCGGAGCTAGGCAGGTGATTACAGCCGCTCTGGTCAGCCATAGCTGGGCGAAGCCCCAGCCCACACGTGTGGCCTTGCTGACGGATGAGCTGGTGATCTTTCCCTGGGACCAGCAGGTACTGATAGATGGGAGCTGGCAACTCCATCCAGAGATGGTTACCGCCATCACAGCTCAACAGGGAGATCCCAAATAGGAGTCGGGCCGTCTTCGCCTGAGCCAGCCAGGTTCCCTGACCGGGGGAGCCAGGAGTGTCGCTTACCTTGCGCTTCCGCGTCCGTCTCTAGATCCCCAGGACAGGCTGGTAATGACGGCTCCTGCCTCTATGGCAGGAGCCGAGCCGTGGACGGCTGCCAAGCTCGATGGCCGGCTCATTCGCTCGTTGGATTGACGGCCCAGGCCGTGAGTCCAAAGCCAACAATGGTGTAGTCTTCGGCAGCCATTTCCTGTAGCATCTGCTGATAGACGTGCACAAATTCCGCTTCGTCAATGACCCCGCTGGCCAGCAAGAAAGGTTTCGTCAGGCAAAAAAGCGCCTGCATGTCTCTGTACCCGCTGTCATGCATGGGCATGCCATAGGAGCCGTCGTAATAGAAGGCACGGCGCTGGATGTTGACAAAGCCGGCTTCACGCAAGAGACGCGCCAGCATATAGACAATACCCGTTGAGTTGCCATCGACGGAAAAGGTTCGCTTCTGTTGGGCCAGCGCGCGGTTGAGACAGGTGTAGAGGCGTTGATAAGCCAGGCTATTGCTCACCGGGGTCTCAATCTCAGTGAGACGAATGATGCCACCGGGCCGAAGGATGCGCCGGCATTCTCGTAGCAGGGCTGGCCAGGTCTGCTGATCCATAAAGGCCATAATCAGCCGCGCATTGACCAGGTCAAAGGTGGCATCCTGGAAGGGAAGGCGCTGACGGGCATCCGCCACTTCGAAGGTAACGTTGGCAAGCTCGCGCACACGAGCGGTGGCGAGAGCATAATCGATCATGGTCGAGTTGATATCAATGCCCACAACCTCTAGATGAGGATAGCGGGCCGCTAGCTCCAAGGCCCACCCCCCAGGACCACAGGCAATATCAAGCACACGCCGAAGCTGGCCGAGATCCTCCAGCTCTGGCAGTAAGCCCCCCATCGCTTCGCTAAAGAGGCGCTCCTGCTCAAGCAGTCGAGCAGTCTCTGCCCCCTGCTCAATATCGATAAAATAGCGGTTCTCTCCCGCGGAAGAGGTGGAATCAGCAGCCACGTGCTTCTGCCTCCTTTCCCTGCGCTGCTCTCGCTGCCAGGAAACCCTCCAGGAGACAGGCCGGCGCCCGACCAGCGGAGCGATCGCTTATCGGCCAGCACCAGAAGGGTGACTCCAGACAGCCAATAATGATCTTTCTCTATATTACCGCAGCGGAGATATGCACTGCCACAAGGGTTCAGGGTGAAAGAAGGGTCCAGGAAGACAGAAGCCGCCTATGCTGAGGCCGGGCGCGTCAGGTCCAGGCGGAGGGACGGCCTGCCCCGCCTTGATGAAGGCCATGCGCCTGGCCATGAGCCGCGAGAGTCAAGTGGGCTGGGCGCATGGCGGTACTCAATGGTAAGGCCACGACCAGAACCCCATTCCCATAGGTGACATTCGCTCGCTCTCCATCGACTGGCTGTGTGAGCTGCAGCTCGCGATGGTAGGCCCCGATACTCCATTCGTCGATGAGCAGCTCTTTGACCTCTTTGAGAAGGGCGCGTACATCTCCATGCAGGATCAGGCGCCCGTCTTCTTGTAACTCGATGTGAATGTCCTCCGGCTCCATGCCCGGCATGGGAGCCGCCACAACCAGACGTTCATCGCTCCGGTAGACTTTGACGGGAACGTGATGGATCTTCAGTCGCTCTTGCATTGCCAATCCTCCTCCTGCCTGCCAAGTTTAGGGACAGGCCCAGCTGAGTTCGATCACTTCACTGGCTGGCTCTCTTCTTCTTCTAAGAAGAGGCACGACGCGCAGCCGGTCAGAGTGTCAGGCTGAGCTTGCAACATAGCTCGGCCATCAAGCTGTTTCCAATTTGGCACAGAACGAAAAGAACCCTTCTACAGAGCACGACTCCCATCGCATCCTCCGCAGGAGGACAAAGGAGAGAGAAGCAAGACAGTGGAGATGGTATTAACACAGGAAACTCTCGCAGCCCTTGCTCCCGACGAGCAGGTCATGAAGGCTGGACAGAAACTTGCCAACCAGAGGCACTGGCAGTCTCTGGGTCAGGACGAGCAAGCCCTGTGGGGAGAATGCCAGGGCAGCGCCCTCTACCGCGTCTGTGTGGATAGGCGTTCGCTGAAGACGTTCTGTAGCTGCCCCAGCCGCAAGATTCCCTGTAAGCACAGCATTGGGCTGCTCTACCTGGCAGCATCCAGGGACAACAGCCTGCCAGTCTCCAGCCCTCCAGAGTGGGTAGAAGCCTGGCTCAAACGCCGTCTGGCAGGTAGACAGCCAGGGGATCAGCCACAATCGGCCTCGGAGGATCAAGGGGCCACGCCGGCTATGGCCACCGCAAAGCAATCAGGCCGTCAACGGCGGGTCCAGCAGCGTCAGCAACGGATGCTCCAGGGCCTGGAGCGCTTTGACCTCTGGCTTGCTGACCTGCTGCGTACTGGTCTGGCCGATGTCCAGGGTGAGATGCTCCGTCAGTGGGAACAGGAGGCCGCCGCCTTGGATGACGCTCAGATCCCGGGCCTGGCCTCCCGCCTGCGGACATTGACGACCGTGCCGTACAGTCGCCCCGACTGGCCAGCAGCCTTGCTGTGCCAGCTCGGACGGCTTGCCCTCTTGAGCGAGGCATTCCGTCATCTGGAGCGCCTGGATTCCGGGCTGCAGGAGGATGTGCGTCAGGCCCTGGGCCTTTCCCTGTCCACAGAGGAGTTGCTCACCCGCGGCGAGCGAGTACGAGATCGCTGGCTCTTTCTCGGTCAGCGTTTGGAACAGCGAGATCAGCTCTGGCAGCAGCGTACCTGGGTGTTTGGGCAAGAGACAGGACGCCAGGCTTTGCTTCTGCAATTTGCCTCTGGCAAACAGCCGGTCTTCCCTGAGCACTACCCTCTTGGCTGCGAACAGGAGGCGGAACTGCTCTTTTGGCCCGGCGCCTACCCACAACGGGCCCGGCTGTTAGAGCACCTTAATCCCGCTACACCTTTGCTCAGCAGTTTACAAGGGGCTGCCGATTTTGCTGGGTTTCTGGAGATGGTGGCAAGGGCGCTGGCACGTCAACCCTGGCTTGAACACTTCTTGTGCATCCTTCAGGAGGCCCTCCCCGTTTGCCTTGATCATGGCCAGCACTGGTATCTCCGCGATCGCCACGGGCAGGCCCTGCCGCTGAGCCACGGCCCACACTGGCAATTACTGGCGCTCTCGGGCGGCCACCCGGTGACTTTCATCGGCGAGTGGAACGGAGAAGAGCTAGTTCCTCTGGCGGTGCTCAGTGCTACCGAAGGCTTTTGCTTGCTACCGCCCCCGCAGAAGTAGCCAGAGCAGCCTGTCTGACAGAGGTGAATCACATAATGAGTCGTATGAATCGCATCGAATCCCTGGTTCATTGCGCCTTGATCGGCACACGTCAGGAGCCGCCACCGCCCGCTCTTGCTTCAGCACCTTTCGAGCGGCTGCTTGACGAGCTCCCGGCGGCCATGCCCCTGGAGCGTAAGTTACTCTTGCTGGCCGGCGCGGAAGCGGTCTATGCCCTGGCCGGAACCTCTCCGTTCCCGTTGGGAGTGACAGTCATCCCTGCGCCAGCAGAGAAGCTGCCCCCTTGCTCACCCCAGGCTGCCGCGCTGATCAAGGGCGTCCTCCAGCAATCTCACAGCGAGCTGCTGCTTCTGGCCCTGGAGCTCCTGGCCCGTCACGGGCGTCGCCTGCCCTTCGCCCTGCTGCCGACCGTATTTGCAGCCCTATCCAGCCTGTCCGCGGCTGCCTCGTGGCCAGTCTTAGCACAGGTGATAGGGGAGCGCGGGCGCTGGCTGATCCGCCTGAACCCTTCCTGGCGCTGCCTGCTCAGCAGCTTGCCTGTGACCGAGTTGAGTGAGCAGGAGCTAAACAGCCTCTGGTATGAGGGCAGCGCCTCAGAGCGCCTGGCTCTTTTGCGCCAACTACGAGTCTACAATCGCCCTCTGGCCCGTCAATTGCTGGAAGAAGTCTGGCCACAGGAGCAGCGAGAGCGGCGACTAGCTCTGCTGGAGACATTTGAGATTGGCCTTGAGCAAGACGATGAGGTTTTCCTGGAGAAGGTCCGTAATCAGCGCAGTTACTATGAGCGCCGCCTGGCCGTCAGCCTGCTCTTGCGCTTGCCTTCCTCAGCCTGCCGTCGCGAGCTGCCCTTGCTGGCTCATGGCTTGCTTCAGAGAGTACAGCAACCAGAGGAAGGCTACGTACGGGCCGTTTTGCCAGAAACCTATCCGCCCAGATGGCAGCGCTTTGGCATCGAACAGAAGCGTTTATCTGTGGTACAGGAACAGCGCACCGCCTGGCTGCGAGAATTGATCAGCCTGGTCCCCCCTGGCTATTGGGAAGAGCTGCTGCAGCTCTCCCCAGCGAGCATCGTGCGCTCGCTTGAGAGCACCTGGCGCACTGAGGTGCTGGCTGGCCTGGTAGAGGCAACCCGGTTTCATCGCACCCCCTCCTGGGCACGCGCCTTGCTCTCATGGGTCGATGCCGATACGCAGGAGCCTCTCTCGGGAGCCGAAGATCTGATCTCCTGCTTAGAACAAGAGGAGGCAGAGCAGTTTCTGCTCCAGGCCCTGGCCTCTTCTCAACACCCCTGGCATGAACGCTGGCCAGCACTACTGGCCAGGCTACCTAGACCGTGGAGCACCTCTTTTGGATCGAGCTTTCTTGAGCATACGCAAAAACGGCTGCAAGAGCTGGTGAGCCATCCATGCCTGGACACAGGTTCTACCGCATCAGAAATCCAGCAGGCAGCCCGCGTAGCTATGAAATGGCAACAACAATGGGAGCCAGCTCTCAAGATCGCTGCACGTGCCTTACCTGCAAGCTGCCTTAAACTTGCTCTGCAACTGGTTCAGCCTCTTCAGCTAGCTGAAGGAAAAGCAGAAAAGAACAATGTACACTTCATTAAGAATGAGATCAACCGTTTGATCATTACCTTCATAGAAACAATAGATTTCCATTACAAATTACTCAGGGAGTTGGAGAACCAATGAAAAAAGATCCCAAGCCGCAAAGCCTGCAGAAAGCAGCAGAGCCTGCCGTCTCAACCGATTGGCGGCAAGAGCGGCAAGAGCAGCCTTCGACCCATGCCGAAGGGCAGGGCGGTAACAACGTTCTGCGCCAGCATGCCGAGCAGCAGTTTGCCGAGGAGCTGGAGGAGCTGGCCAGGGTTGATCGGCAGCAGCGACCGCCCAATTGGCGCCTCTCACCCTGGGCTGTGCGCACCTACCTGCTTGGCGGACGTCTGCCGAACGGCTTCCAGGTTTCGCCCAAATATATCGGTAACGCCCGTCTGATCGAGATTGCCATCAGCACCCTGGCGACCGACCGTGCCTTGCTGCTCTATGGCCTGCCTGGTACGGCCAAGTCTTGGGTCAGCGAGCATCTGGCAGCAGCGATCTCCGGTGACTCAACCCTTCTCATTCAGGGGACAGCGGGCACGGACGAGAGCGCGCTACGCTATGGTTGGAACTATGCACGCCTGCTTGTCGAGGGACCATCACCGGCGGCCCTGGTGGCCAGCCCGCTGATGACAGCCATGCAGACAGGAAAACTGGCGCGCATCGAGGAGCTGACACGCATTGCCAGCGAGGTGCAGGATACGCTGATCACACTGCTTTCGGAGAAGACGCTGCCTATCCCTGAGCTGAATATGGAGGTACAGGCGCGCAAGGGCTTCAATGTTATCGCAACGGCCAATAACCGCGACAAGGGCGTCAACGACCTGTCTAGCGCTCTGATGCGCCGCTTCAATACGGTAGTGCTTCCGTTGCCCCAGGACATGGAAGAGGAGGTACGTATCGTTGAGCGGCGCGTGGCAGATTTGGGTCGGGTCCTGGAGCTGCCTGCCGAGAAGCCCGCCCTGGAGGAGATCCGGCGCGTGGTGACGATCTTCCGCGAGCTGCGCGAGGGCAAAACCCTCGATGGCAGCCTCAAGCTGAAGGTTCCCAGTGGGACGCTCTCAACGGCGGAGGCGATCTCGGTAATTAACAGTGGCCTGGCCCTGGCCGCCTATTACGGCGATGGAACGCTCAGAGCTGGCGATCTGGCTGCTGGTCTGACGGGAGCCATCGTGAAGGACCCCGTACAGGACCGCATCGTTTGGCTGGAGTATCTGCAGACGGTGATGAGGGAGCGCAGCAATTGGCAGGACCTCTACCGCGCTTGCCGGGAGGTGGTGTGAGCTGTGTGCTTCCATTTCTTCGGCATCCGCCATCATGGTCCTGGCTGTGCGCGCAGTTTATGCCTGGCTCTGAAGGAGCTGGCTCCCGATCTGCTGCTCGTCGAAGGCCCAGCTGATGCTCAAGAGATTCTGCCACTGCTCAATAATCCGCAGATGTCTCCACCAGTGGCCTTGCTCGTCTATCGTCCCGACCAGCCACGTCAGGCCAGCTACTACCCGCTAGCGGTCTTCTCGCCCGAGTGGCAGGCGCTGCGCTATGCTCTCCAGCAGCGTATTCCGACGCGCTTCATCGATCTGCCACTGGCGCTACGCCTCGGCGGCACAGAGCCAGAAGAGGAAGCAGAGCACGAGGCAGCTTGCTCGTGCTCTGCTTCCGAGGAGGAGGGGCCAGCGGCGCTTGAGGAGATTGCTGATGACCCGCTAAGCCTGCTCTCGCTGGCAGCCGGCTATCAGGATCATGAACTGTGGTGGGAGCAGCAAATTGAGCAGCGGCGGAATGTCCAGGGGATTTTCGAAGGGATTCGCGAGGCGATGCGCGTGGTCCGCGGAGGAGGGACGCCACGCCATCGCGAGGAGGCCCAGCGCGAGGCTCACATGCGTCAAATGCTGCGCCAGGCCCGCTCAGAGGGCTTTCAACGCATCGCTGTCGTCTGCGGCGCCTGGCATCTGCCCGCCCTTGAAGATCTCGATGCTTTCTCCGAAGCCGACGATCGCGCCTTGCTGCAGAGCTTGAAACCCGTGAGTGTCGTGGCGACCTGGATTCCCTGGAGCAATGATCGTCTGACCTATGCCAGTGGCTATGGCGCAGGCATCGCCGCCCCCGGCTGGTATGAGCTTCTCTGGTCGGCACCGACTCAGGCCGGTATACGCTGGATGATACGCGCCGCCGAGCTGCTGCGTCAGGAGGGCTTCGATGTCTCTTCTGCCAGTGTGATCGAGGCCGTACGCCTGGCCGAGGCTCTGGCAGCGTTGCGCGATGTGAGTGCTCCGGGCCTGGCAGAGTTGCAAGAGGCCATTCAGAGCGTGCTCTGCCGGGGAGAGACGGCCCCTATGCGGCTGATCGAAGAGCGGCTGGTCACTGGCTCGCGCATGGGGAAAGTCCCGCTGGAAACGCCCGCAGTTCCTCTGCAGCGCGATTTAGAGCAACAGCAGCGACATCTGCGTCTGAAGCCTTCTCCTGAAGTCAAGGAGCTTGAGCTGGATCTGCGCAACGAGAACGACCGCGCCCGCAGCCGCCTGCTTCATCGGCTACGCCTGCTCGGCATCCCCTGGGGTGAACCTCTGGCTGTCGCAGCCAGCAAGCGCGGCACCTTTCATGAGCGCTGGAAGCTGCAATGGCAGCATGAGTTTGTCCTCCTCCTGATTGAGGCCAACGTCTGGGGCAATACGCTGGAGAGCGCCGCTACAAGCTTTGCTATCAAGGAAGCAGAGCACTGCCAGCAGCTGGCAAGGCTCACGGAACTGCTGGATCGAGCGTTGCTGGCCGAGTTGCCATCAGCCGTTGCCCGCCTGCTGGATCAGATTCACGCCCGCGCCGCTCTGGCCAGCGATGTACGCCACCTGATGGATGCGCTACCCGCACTGGCCCGTGTTGCTCGCTACGGCGATGTACGTGGGAGCGATACTCAGCAGCTGCAGACTGTCGCCGAGGCTTTTTTCGCTCGTATTCTGATCGGCCTGCCAGGGGCCTGCCTGGCTCTCGACGAGGAGGCCGCACGCGAACTGCTCGCCAGCGTCCAGCGCCTGGACAGCAGTATCCAGACCCTCGCCGACGAGGAAATGTACACAGCCTGGTACTCATTGCTAGGACGCCTGAGCGAGACAGAGGGTGTTCATCCCCTCTTGCGTGGCTCCTTCTGCCGACTCCTCTTGGACCGCCAGGCCCTGGAGACCGCCAGGCTCTCCAGGCTGGCCCATCAGCAACTGTCTCCCGCTGTTCCTTCGGAAGAGGCAGCACTCTGGCTGGAGGGCTTGCTCGCTGGCCGAGGCCAGCGCCTGCTGGCCATCGATGAGCTGTGGCAGACTCTCGATGGATGGCTCCAAGAGCTAAGCGCTGAGCAGTTTCTGCTGCTGCTCCCCCTGCTGAGACGCGCCTTTCGCGACTTTAGCAGTGCCGAGCGGCGCGCGATGGGGGAAAAGGTTCGCTATCTCTACCGTCCTCGTCCGCCGCAGACCAGCAGCAGCGCCGCTGCGCTTGATGAAAGGCGAGCCAGCTTTGTTCTACCTCTCCTGAGCCAATTGCTAGAGGTGACTCTGTATGCCGATTGAAGAATATGAGCGGCTGCGCCGCTGGCGCCTTATCCTCGGTTCCCAGGCCGCCGCAGCGCTGGGGATCGGTGGGTCAACAGAAGATCAGTCCCGCTTTGGCGACGACGATAGGAAGATTGATCAGGCCCTGGAGCTGCTCTATGACGCTGAGCGTTCTGGCAGTCTGGATGGATCAAAGCCCTATATCCCGCGCTGGTTGGGGGACATTCGCACCTACTTCCCCACGCCAGCGGTGCGCATCCTTCAACAGGACGCCATCAAATTCCTCAATCTACGACAATTGCTGCTAGAGCCGGAGGTATTGACAACGATCGAGGTCGACTTGCAGCTCGTCACGACTCTGCTTTCGCTCAAGAGCGCACTACCCGAGCGCACGCGCGAGACAGCGCGCAGCGTTGTGCGCAAGCTAGTCGAGGAGCTGGAGCGCCGCTTAGCCCACCGTATGGAGCAGGCGGTACGCGGCAGCCTTCGTCATATGAACCGGAGCATGCGCCCGCGCCCCACTGAGATCGACTGGGACCGCACGATTCGGGCCAATCTCAAGCACTACCAGCGTGAGCAGCGCACCCTTATTCCCGAACGTTTGATTGGACATCAACGGCGGCAGCGCAGTTCTGCCCTGCGCGATATCGTGCTCTGCGTCGACCAGAGTGGTTCGATGGCGGCCTCGGTCGTCTACGCCTCAATCTTTGGGGCTGTGCTGGCCTCGCTGCGAGCCGTTTCGACGCGCATGATTGTCTTCGATACGGCAGTGGTTGACCTGAGCAAGCATCTGCAAGACCCAGTCGAGCTGCTCTTCGGCGCTCAGCTCGGCGGGGGCACCGATATTAACCAGGCGCTGCACTACTGTCAGCAGATCATTACGCGCCCTCGGGAGACGGTCCTGCTGCTGATTACGGACCTCTACGAGGGAGGCAACGCCCAGGAGCTGCTCAAGTGCGCTGCTGCACTGGTGGGCGGCGGTGTGCAGCTCATCTGCCTGTTGGCTCTCAGCGATCAAGGCACGCCTGCCTTTAACAGTGAGCTGGCTGGGCAGATAGCGGCCCTAGACATCCCGGCCTTCTCCTGCACACCAGAGCTTTTTCCAGAGCTGATGGCTGCGGCCTTGCAGCGCCGCGACCTGAATCTCTGGGCAGCTCAGCAGGGCATTACTACCGTGCGCGCCGCCCAGTCGTAAAGCTCAGGCCGCGCTGGGGGCGAGCGCTGCCGAACTCACGTCCGTCCCGAGCGAGACAAGGGCTGATTATGCTCCCAGGCTCTCCGCGCCCTAAAAGCTACCCCTACTCGTCGTCAGCAAAAGAGCTGAAGAGATTGTTGAGGGCTTCGGAGAGCGTGGGATGAGCAAAGATGGCGTCGCGCAGAACGGTATAGGGAAGCTTGCCGAGCATGGCCAGTTCCAGCATGGCCATGATCTCGCCGCCTTCGATCCCGAGAATGGCCGCCCCCAGGATCTGCCCACTTTCGGCATCGACGATAGCCTTCATGAAGCCACGCGCTTCATCTACTTCGAGTGCGCGAGCGACGGCGCTCATGGGCATTTTGGCCACGCGAATGCGCCGTCCACCGGCTCGCGCCTCGGCTTCGGTCAGGCCAATGCGTCCGAGCTGGGGATCAATGAAGATGGTGTAGGGGACAAGACGGTCGCGGGTGCTTGCCTGACCGCCCTCCAGGAGATTAGTGCGCAGGATGCGGAAGTCATCGTAGGAGATATGTGTGAAGGCAGGGCCGACACGGGCATCGCCGATGGCGTAGATGCCAGCTACAGTGGTTTCGAGGCGCTCGTTCACCAGGATACGCCCACGCTCGTCGGTGCGCACACCACAAGCTTCCAGATTCAGAGTATCAGTATTGGGCTGTCGACCAGTGGCCAACAGTAGATGCGAGGCACTCACCTGGCGCTCGCCCTGGGGCGTGGTTACGGTCAGGCGCAGCTGGCCATCGGGGGCCTGCTCCACCTGCTGAGGGATGCTCTCCAGTAGCAGTTCGATGCCATCTTCGCGCAGAATCTGGGCCACCGCCTCGGCCACATCCTCATCTTCACGCGCCAGCAGCTGCTTGCCCCGATGAACGAGTGTGACGCGGCTGCCAAAGCGACGAAACATCTGGCCAAATTCGAGGCCCACATAGCCCCCACCGATGATGAGCAGATGGGATGGTAAGCTATCCAGCTCCATAATAGAGGTCGAATCCAAGGCCGGCACGCTCTCCAGTCCCGCCAGCCTGGGCCGGGCCGATCTGGCTCCGACATCGATCACAATGAGTTCGGCACGCAGACGGCGCAGTGATCCATCGGCCAGCCTCACCTCCAACTCCTTGGAGGCGACGAAACGGGCTTCCCCTTTGAGCAGGTCGAGGCCCGCCGCCTCTCTGATCCGACGCTCGCTTCCCTGACGGAAGCTCTCAACGATGGCACGCTTGCGCTGGCGCACTGCGCCCATCTCTACCTGTACTTCTCCTTCAGGAAGACGCACCCCATAGCTGGCGGCACGACGGACAAGATAAGCGACGCGCGCGCTGGCAATCATAGTTTTGGTGGGAGTGCAGCCCGTATTGATACAGGTGCCACCAACGTGCTCGCGCTCGATCAGGGCCGTCTTGTGACCAGCCTGGGCCAGTGCCGTAGCCAGGGGACCACCTCCCTGGCCAGCCCCGATGATGATGGCGTCATAGACTGCCAGAGATGCGTCAGTACTCGTCATGATTGCTGTCCTCTTTCTTTGTTCGGGCAAGCCTGCCTGTCGGTCGGACAGCTCGCCCGGTTTCTTCGCTCATGCCTTGCCCTGGTACTACAGCCAACACGCATGGCAATGGGGCAGAGTGTCAGCTGCTGTATACCGCTGAGAGAGGGCCCTGGCTCACCTCAGTTTTTTACTGGGGAACGAGGCTTTCCCCCCTGGCCGGAGCAATAGAGAGGCTGTGATCATGTGGCAGACTTAGTGCACCTGAGTCCAGACCGCAATGCAAAGCCAGCTCGTCTTGTAGCGCTCCCACTCAGCTGGCAGCTCGCTGAGGACCTGAGCCATTTCCTGGGATGTCAGCCCGAGCTGGGCCACCAGCACTGGCTGCAGGTGGAGCAGAGCCTGGAGCACATCACAGCAGAAGAGTCGGCCAATCGCTGAACCCCAGAGCGGGGCGACGATCCTGCGTACATGGGGTACCAAACCGAGAGCGGTGAGGAGCTCGGGCAGCTCCAGAGCCAGGGAGAGCTGAATGTCTCGACAGAGGAAGAGTCGGCGCAGCCAATGCTGGACCAGTAAGGTCCGGGGGCCTGGATTCAGGCAGTGATCGCTCAGTTCGACCAACTCGATCCAGCCGGTGCTAGCCGTCACGCGCTTCAATTCATTGAGTACCTGGTCCCAGGCCGCCAGAGGAATGGCCTCCGCCAGGAAGCGCTGATGGGTATAGTCGCTGATGCCATCGTCTACTGGCAGTCCTTCAAGCAGGCTGGCCCGTATCACCTGACAGTTACGTGGTAGCCTGCGCAAGAGGGTCAGGTCGCTGTCAACGGTGAGCACGGCGGCCTCCCTCCAGCACCGTGCCGCCTCTCTGGCCCAAATACCTGTTCCCGTGCCGACATCGAGAACGACGCGCGGACGCTCGACCGGCGCCAGGAAATGGGTGCCTAGAAGACGGTAGAGGGTATAGTGCTGAAATTCCAGGCGATCCTGCTCGCTGGCTGTGCGGGGCAATAGATAGAGATCATGTATCTCAGGTCGGGCCTGCTGGCCCCGTTCAGGATCGTTGAGCATGGCCGAACCTGCCTCTCCACAGTTATGACTGCTGCGATCAGATAAGAATCTCCAAGTAATACAGGTCTTCCATATTTCCGCATTTCATTCGAGCGCCTCCCACAGTCAGGCGTCTTGATAGCCACTTAGATTGAGCAGGCAGCTCGCACATCTTCGTGCTCAAGGGTAGTCCAATAAAGGGAGGGGCGTCAAGAGCATTGATGTTGCCCAGTGCTCCTGCTAGCTCGGCCTCACCTCAGCGCTTGAAACTTCTGGGCCCGCAGTGAGCCCCCTGCTGGTCAGGATAGTCAGGTCGCTCTATAATACTACAAGGCAGTGCTTTCGGACGGAGGCCGCTCGCTTCAGCAGGGCGGCCTTTAGCTTGCCGCCGCGGCCTTTGCGCCGTCATCAGTCCCCCGTGCTTCCAAGTCATGAACTGGGCGGCTACGCCATTACTTTCGCTGGATAGGAATGATTCTGAACTGATGAGGAACGCCTTTAGCAGCACTCTGGGCACAAGTACAGAGTCAGAGCCTGCGTTTTTCCCCTGGCAGCGACAGCGTCTGCTTCCTCTGCTGATGGAAGCCCGCGAGCGCGCTTTGCGCACAAGACACCCCGTGCTTGTGAGCGTCAGCGGCCCGCTGGCACTGGCCAGGCAGCTTTTGCCTTTCTCCACAGCCCACCTCCAGCCGCCGGCAGACGAGAGCACCGACGCCCATCCGCATTCTGCCAACGAGAGAGAGCGAGTAACGGCAATAGCTTCAACCGGGCTTGATCCCTTGATCTGTTTCGCAATCGGGCCAGCGCTTGGCTTCACAGAACGCTTCTATTGGCAAGAGCCAGGGGAGCAACGGATTCTGGTCGGCCTCGGTAGCACGGCCACGCTGGAGGCCCAGGGGCGGGAGCGCTTCCGCCAGTTGGCCGGAGCCTGGCAGCGCCTGACGGCGGAGGCCCTGGTTGCAGCGGAGCCAGCGCCCGCTGGTCATGGCCAGCCCCTCCTGTTCGGCGGCTTCTCATTCGATCCAGAGCAGCCACACTCAACCCTCTGGAAGGAATTTCCTGATGGGCTGCTGATGCTCCCTACCTTCTTGTTTAGCTTTGCTGCTTCAGAACCCACTCTAACAGTCAACGTGCTGGCCGAGGCAGCAATGGACCCGCGGCAGCTGGAGGACACTGTTATGGCGCAATTGAAGGCCCTGGCCCAGGCGCTGGCCAATCCCCCTGCAGTTCCTCTCTCCATAGCTGCGGCCGCAACACCATCCTCTCTGCGCCTTGAGCCGCTGCTGCCTCCGGCAGCCTGGATGGCCCAGGTCGCCCAGGTTGTCGATCAGATCCGCCGTGGCGCCTATGAAAAAGTTGTCCTTGCCCGCGCCATGCGCCTGCTGCGCCAGGATGGGATCTTTGAGCCAGAGCCAGCCCTTCAACGTCTACGCGAGAGCTACCAGGAAGCCTATCTCTTCGCCTTCAGTCGCGCCGGGAGCTGCTTTCTGGGAGCGACGCCTGAACGCCTCGTCCAGGCCCAAGGAGGGGCAGTAGAGACAATGGCCCTGGCCGGGTCCGCTCCCCGTGGTCGCTCTCCCCATGAGGATGAGCAGCTCGCCCGTGAACTGCTGGGCAGTAGCAAGAATCAGCGCGAGCATCAGATCGTGGTGGAGATGCTGCGGCAAGCGCTCGGGCGCCTGTGCACCGAGATTCATAGTGATCCCGAGCCGCACCTGCGTCGTCTGAAGAATATTCAACATCTGGAGACGCGCATTACCGGCCAATTGTCATCTGGTCGTTCGGTATTGGAGGCCCTAGAAGAGCTACACCCTACCCCGGCGGTTGGCGGCTTTCCACGGGCCGCCGCCCTGGCAGCGATTCGCTCTGGCGAACGGCTTGATCGCGGCTGGTACGCGGCCCCTATCGGATGGATGGATGCCGCCGGCAATGGGTCTTTCGCCGTGGCTCTGCGCTCAGCCCTCCTGCGGGGCCAAGAGGCGACGCTCTTCGCGGGCGGCGGGATTGTGGCCGATTCTGATCCGGCCAGCGAATACGCTGAGACCCGATGGAAATTCCGCGCCATGTTAGGGGCGCTGGGAGTGGACGAAGACGATGACGAGAGCAACTTCCGATAGATCGACTCCAGCCAATCCACTCTACGCTTACGTCGGAGCTTTTGTCTCCGAGCTACGGCGGGCTGGTATTGCTCATGTGGTAATCTGCCCCGGATCGCGCTCGACGCCGCTCGCGCTGGCTTGCGCAGAGCAAGAGGGCCTGCGCGTCTGGATGCACATCGATGAGCGTGCGGCAGCCTTCTTTGCCCTCGGAATGGCCAGGCGGCTGGCCTCGCCTGTGGCTTTGCTGTGCACCTCGGGGACAGCAGCAGCGAACTTTTTTCCGGCCATTATCGAGGCCAGGCTGACGCGCGTGCCGCTGGTGGTCCTGACCGCTGATCGCCCTCCTGAGTTACGCGACTGCGGAGCCCCCCAGGCCATCGATCAGCTCCGTCTCTATGGCGTCTATGTGAAATGGTTCATGGACGCGGCCCTGCCCGAGGCTACTACGGCAGCCTTACGTTATATCCGCACGCTGGCCAATCGCGCGGTGGCTCTGGCGCGCGCCAGGCCCGCCGGTCCTGTGCATCTCAATCTGCCTTTTCGCGAGCCACTGACGCCCGAGCCACAGCCTCAGCTGCTGCCCCCCACCAGTGAGCGTGATCCGCTTGCCTGGGAGGGACGAGCCGGGCAGGCTCCCTATGTGCGGGTCACGGAGGCGGAAGGCGTCGGCCTGCCTGCAGCTGAGGTGGCGCGCCTGGCAACCCTGCTGCACCAGCACCGCCGTGGCCTGATTATTGCCGGACCACAGAGTGAGCCAGACCTGGCCCCAGCTCTTCAACGCCTGGCCGAGCGCTGCGGCTATCCGCTCCTGGCCGATCCGCTCTCTCAGGTGCGCAGCAGCGGGCAGCCCACTGGCTCAGTCCTGTGCAGTTACGATGCTTTTCTGCGCAGCGAGCGCTTTGTCACCAGCTCCGCCCCTGAACTGGTGCTGCGTTTTGGCGCCATGCCAACCTCTAAGCCGCTTTTGCTCTATTTACAGCGCTACGCCGATCGACCTCTACTGGTGGTTGACGGCGCTGGCGGTTGGGAGGAGCCGACGCAGCTCGCCAGCGAAATGCTCCACGCCGATCCTCTGATCGTCTGCGAGCAGTTGGTCGAGGCTCTGGCTCAGACAGGCAGCAACGAAGAGCGTCAGGAGGGCTGGCTTGAACACTGGCAACAGGCCGAGCGGCTGACCCGGCAGGCCCTGCGCCAGACAATGGAGACATTTCGCCCGCTGTTCGAGGGCCGCGTCTTTAGCGAGCTGGCAGAGCTGTTGCCCGACGGCAGTACGCTCTATGCGAGCAATAGCATGCCCGTGCGCGATCTGGATACCTTTTTCTGGAGCACACGGCGCATCCGCTGCCTGGGCAATCGCGGCGCCAATGGGATCGACGGCGTTCTCTCCAGCGCCCTCGGAGTGAGCGCCGCGCAGCAGACCCTGGCCGATGCAGGACCGGTGGTGCTGGTCATCGGCGATCTGGCTTTTCTCCACGATCTCAACGGACTGATCGCAGCCCATCTACACCGGCTGCCCCTCCTGATCATTCTGATCAATAACGACGGCGGCGGGATCTTCTCGTTCCTGCCCCAGGCAGCCTACCCGGAGCACTTCGAGCAGCTTTTTGGGACGCCCACGGGCCTGAACTTTGCGCCCGCTGTAGAGATGTATGGCGGACGGTTCCGCCGCGTTCACTCGTGGGAGGAGTTCCGCCGTGCCTGCCGGGAAGGGCTGAGAGACGGCGGACTACAGGTGATCGAAGTGGTCACCGAACGAGCGAGCAATGTACAGCTCCATCGCCAGCTCTGGCAAGCGGTGGATCAGGCATTGCATCCCACGGCCAGCGAGGGGGTATAATGGGAAAGGCACAGGTTGAGCGCCTTCTTCTTCAGGTCAACGGGCTGCATCTTAGCCTGCTTCAGGCTCACCCGCTGGACCAGCAGGGCCAGCCGACTCTGGTTCTGCTGCACGGTTTCACCGGCAGCGCTCTCAGCTGGGGCGCGCTGCTTGAGGAGTTTGCCAGCGCAGGTTTGAGGGTCATCGCCTTCGATCTGCATGGTCACGGCCTCTCAGAGGCACCCACGACTCCTGAGCGCTACAGCATGGAGCACTGCCAGGCCGACCTGCTTGCCGCCTTGCGGCAACTCGGGATTGCCCCCGGCGAGGCGATTCTCCTCGGCTACTCGCTGGGGGGGCGGATCGCGCTCTATTGTGCTTTCTCCGGCTTTTTCCGCTCTCTCATTCTGGAAAGTGCCTCTCCTGGTATCGCTGATCCCCAGGAGCGTGCCCTGCGCCAGCGCCAGGATGAGGAGCTGGCCGCCAGCATCGAGCGCGAAGGAGTGGCGGCCTTTGTCGCTCGCTGGGAGCAGCTGCCGCTCTTCGCCAGTCAACAGCGCCTGCCCGAGGAACAGCGGGCTATCCTGCGGACTCAACGGCTGGCTAATCGTCAGCAGGGCCTGGCCGGCAGTCTGCGCGGCGTAGGCACCGGGGTACAGCCCCCCCTGCATGGGCGGCTGCCGGAGTTGGCGCTGCCAGTCTTGCTGATCTGCGGGGCCTTGGATGAAAAGTTTTGCTCCATTGGCAAGGAGATGGCTCGCCTCCTTCCCAAGGCCATCCTGGCGATCGTGCCAGACGCCGGCCATACGGTCCATCTGGAGCAACCAACCCGCTTCGCCGAGCTGGTTCTCTCTTTCTGCTCCACCCTGGCACCCGCAGGCGAGCAGAGAACCTGATGCGACAACAGTGCCGTGAGTAACATCAACGAAGAAAGGGGAATGTTGCAAAACTATGCCTGTTCATTGGCAAAAGGTCTGCGATTATCAAGACATTATTTTCGAGAAGGCCGAAGGGATCGGCAAGATCACAATCAATCGCCCGGAGGTCCATAACGCCTTTCGTCCCGAGACCCTGAGCGAGATGATTGACGCTTTCAACCGCTGTCGCGAAGACCCCGAGATTGGTGTGGTGATTCTGACGGGTGCCGGCACAAAAGCCTTCTGCTCCGGCGGGGACCAGCGTGTACGCGGCGAGGGCGGCTATGTTGATCAGGGTGGCGTGCCACGCCTCAATGCTCTCGATCTTCAGAAAGTGATCAAGTATCTGCCCAAGCCTGTCATTGCGATGGTGGCCGGCTATGCCATTGGCGGCGGCCACGTGCTGCATGTGCTCTGCGACCTGACCATTGCCGCCGACAACGCGCGCTTTGGTCAGGCCGGGCCGCGCGTGGGTAGCTTCGATGCCGGTTGGGGCGCGACCATGCTGGCGCGTATCGTTGGCCATAAGAAGGCTCGCGAGATCTGGTATCTGTGCCGTCAGTATACCGCCCAGGAAGCCTTCGAGATGGGCCTGGTCAATAAAGTGGTGCCGCTAGAGGAGCTAGAAGAGGAGACCATCAAGTGGGCTAAGGAGCTGCTGGAGAAGAGTCCCACGGCCCTGCGCTTCCTTAAGGCCGCATTCAACGCCGATACGGATGGCCTGGCCGGCCTGCAAGATTTGGCCGGCAATGCGACCATGCTCTTCTACATGACTGAGGAGGGCAAAGAGGGACGCAACGCTTTCGTGGAGAAGCGCAAGCCGAATTTCTCCAAGTTCCCGCGCTTGCCCTAGTGTGCCAGAGTGCCGAGCGAGGACAGAGCCGCGATGGTCGCCGATCTCACGCTTGAGCGCATCCGCTGGCAGGTCTATTGTCTGCCGCTGCGCGCTCCCTTTCGCACCGCTCACGGTCTGCTCAGAAAACGCTGGGGGGCCATCGTTGAGGTGAGCAGCGCCGGCGGGAGCCTCCAGGGCTATGGCGAGCTGGCTCCGCTGCCGCCTTTTAGTCCGGCGCTGAGCAGCGTTCTGGCAGCTCTGCCTGCCCTGGCGAAGAGCCTGGAGGGGATCACGCTGACCGAGGCCCTGGCCCGGCTCCTGGCAGCACAAGAGGCAGGGCAGCTACCAGCTCCAGCAACCTTCGCGCTGGAGGTGGCCCTGCTCGATCTGGCCGCCCGCGCGCATGGGCATGGACTGCTCGCTCCCTATGCCCGCCTCACCGTGCCCGTCAATGCCGTCATTGGCGCCTCCGCGCCCGATGAGGCCGCGCAGGCCGCTCGCCAGGCAGTAGCCGCCGGCTTTCGCTGTCTTAAGCTTAAGCTGAGCGGTGATGAGCAGCAGGACAGCGAGCGCCTGGCAGCGGTGCGCGCCAGCGCGGGAGAGGCCATCGGCCTGCGCCTGGATGCCAACGCCAGTTGGAGCCTGACGCAGGCCGAGCACCTGCTACGGGCCTATGCCCGGTACGATATTGCCTACGTTGAGCAGCCCCTGGCTGCCAATGACCTGGAAGGGCTGCGTCAGCTGCGTCGTCACAGCCCTGTTCCTATCGCCGTCGACGAGAGCCTGAGTAGTCTGGAAAGCGCTCGCCAGGTGCTGCGCCTGGAGGCCGCCGATGTGCTCATCCTGAAGCCGCAGTTTTTCGGCGGCCTCCGACCAGCCCTCCAGCTCATTGAGGAAGCTGTTGCCCACAAGGTGACCTGCGTCATCACCAGCGCTCTGGAGGCGGGCATCGGCGTCTGCTCCGCCCTGCACCTGGCTGCCGCGCACCCTGCACTGACTGAGGCTGCCGGTCTGGCAACCCTCTCGCTGCTGAGAACAGACCTACTCACAGAACCGCTCTCCCTCGACGCAGGCCAGTTCCAACTACCGCCCGGGCCTGGCCTGGGTGTGAGACCGGATCAGATAGCTCTGGCCCACTACTCAGTACTATAAGAAGAAGCGCATCGGAAGGAGAGAGAAGAGAGAGAAGCATGGACCCGGACACTTCCCAGACCGCAGAGGGTTCCGTCCACCTGCCCGACTGGCTGCAGCGCTGTGCAGAGAATCGTCCTCAGCATCTGGCCGTTCAGAGCGGGGCCTTGCGCTGGAGCTTTGCAGAGCTGGCGCAGCAGACTACCCAACTGGCCCGGCAGCTCGCCGCGCTTGGCGTCAGCAGCGGCAGCCGAGTTGCCTTGCTGGCGGCCAACAGCCCGGCTTACGTCGCCTGCGTCCACGCCCTGACTCGCTTGCGCGCCATCCTTGTCCCGCTGAACACGCGCCTGAGCGAGGCCGAACTCAGCTGGCAGATCCAGGATGCCCGTGTCAGTCTGCTCCTGAGCGATCCAGGACAGGCAGAGCGAGCACGTTGCCTGGTTGCAGCACTACCGCAGCTCTCCTCAGCGGTGTTGCAGTTACGACCGGAGGGCAGCGTGGTGCTTGATCCGTTCCCCGCCCAGGCCCAGGCTGTCAGTCTGACATCTGCTCCCTTGATCGATCTCAACGCAGTGCAAGCGATCATGTACACCTCCGGCACCACGGGCCAGCCCAAAGGCGTGCTCATCACCTATGGGATGCACTGGTGGAATGCCATCGGCTCTGCTTTGAACCTGGGTCACCACCTCGACGATTGCTGGCTGGCCTGCCTGCCCTTCTTCCATATCGGTGGCCTGACCATCATCATGCGCAGCGCCATCTATGGCATCAGCATCAATGTTCACGAGAAATTCGACGCCGGCGCCGTCAACCGCTCCATCTTCAACGAGGGCGTCACGATCATCTCGGTCGTGGCCGTGATGCTCCAGCGCATGCTGGAGGCACTGGAGAGTGAGCAACCAGGGGCCCGCTATCCGGCCCGTCTGCGCTGTGTCCTGCTCGGTGGAGGGCCGGCCCCGCGCCCCTTGCTGGAAGCCTGCGCCGCGCGTGACATTCCCGTCGTCCAGACCTATGGTCTCACTGAGGCCTGCTCGCAGGCCGCCACGCTCTCGCCCGCCGATGCCCTGCGCAAGCTCGGCTCTGCCGGGCGCCCGCTGCCGCCAGTTCAACTGGAGATTCGCCAGGATGGCCGACGCGCTGCTCCCGGAGAAGCCGGGATGATCTATCTCAAAGGCCCAACAATCACGCCGGGGTATCTCAACCGTCCCGAGGCAACAGGCGAGGCGCTGCAAGATGGCTGGCTGGCAACCGGCGACATCGGCTATCTCGATGAAGAGGGTTATCTCTACGTGCTCGACCGCCGCTCCGACCTGATTATCTCAGGCGGCGAAAATATTTATCCCGCCGAAATTGAAGCCGCCTTGTTGAGCCATCCCGCTGTCGCGGAAGCCGGCGTCTGCGGCCAGCCCGACCCACACTGGGGCCAGGTGCCGATCGCCTTTGTACGCCTGCGTCCAGGTCAATCCACGAGCGCCGAGTCGCTGCTCTCCCACCTGCAACCACGTCTGGCACGCTATAAGCTGCCGCGTGCTATCCACTTTGTGACCGAGCTGCCACGCAACTCTTCCGGCAAATTGCTGCGCCGCCAGCTTCCCTCACTGCTTCAGCATGCGCTAGACTGAGAGGAAGGACGCCCCAGGAGTCCTGGCACTCTGCAGCTCGCCAGCGCCTACAGCGCGCCTGTCTACCGGAGAGCCAACAACGAGGAAGGAGAAAGGAGCCACCACCATGCAACGCATTGCCTTCTTGATGAGTGTGAAGCCCGGCTACGAGGAGGAATATAAGCGCCGCCACGACGAGATCTGGCCGGAGATGGTGGAGGCGCTGCGTCGCGCCGGCGCCCGCAACTACAGCATCTTCCGTCACGGGACTCAGCTCTTCGCTTACCTGGAAACGGACGATTTCGAGCGCATGGCCAAAACCCTGGCCCAGGACCCGGTTAATCAGCGCTGGCAGCAGCGGATGGCCGACATTCTGACCCAGGAGATCGATCCACAGACCCAGTGGCCGCCGCTACTACCTGAAATGTTTCATATGGATTAACCATACAGCTTACCGCTGGCTGATTTGAGCCACTCAACTCACTGGCTTTGGGGCCGCTGAGAGCCTCATGGTCTCCGGCGGCCCCACCTTCTTGTTAGCCGCAGTCCTCCGGCATCCCCTCTTGCCAGAAGATCGCAGCCATGACTCGCTCCTCTTGTCTCTCTCCTCCCCCCCTCACTCGTGTTGAAGGAGGTGATGCATCGCTCACGGCCCTGAACCCAACCGTTGTCACAGGAAGTCATGGAGGTTACCATGCCAGACAAAAAGCCCCTCAAAGGGGTAGGCGAAAAAGAAGAGCGGCAATACGAACACATCAAAGAAGAGGCAGAGAAGAGTGGGCGCTATGGCAAGCGAGCACGTGAGGTCGCTGCCCGCACCGTCATGAAGCAGCACCACGAGAAAGGGCACAAAAAAGGCGAGTAGCAGCCCGCGTCTTCACCGCGCTCATCCAGGCAGAGAGGTGAGGCTCGCCCGGCACCCGCAGCCAGGGCCAGGCCAGTGTTCTTCTCTGCCTGGTCTGGCAACAGGAAGAGCAGTCGTGGAATTGGCCCCAGGAAAGGTCTCTACCTCACCCAGTTTCCCATCTCTCGAAGCTTCCCCTAACAAGACCGCCTCTGAAGCCCTTCGCCCTTGACACGCCCGTGGCCATTGCCTATAAATAACTAAACCAGCTCGCTGAGGCCACCACCCTTATCAATGCTGGCGAGTATGGCAACGCCGCCTTGATCCTCACCCGCAGTGGGGCCGCCGCATGTGCCTTCCGCTATCGCGTCGAGGTCGACAACGTCAGTATGCATCACCATCGGTGAAGTCGCCCCAATGGTCTACCTTCTTTCAGCGACGCCGTGCGTCTCTTCACCGAGAGCAGGGCGTCCATCTCACGCTGAGAGAGCGACGATAGCAGCCATGCAAGTGGCATTGGGAGCAACAGAGGCATAAATGGCATGGCGCGATTGTGAGCCTGCCAGCCTCACTACATCTTGCCCCTGGTAGAGCGGGGCTTGCGCGAGAGTTCTCGTCAATTTTTGGTCTAGTGGTCTAGATGTCTTGACAGATCGCAGGAAAGGGAGTATAGTTTCTAGAGAACTGGTCTAGACGATCTGTCATATTTCTCAAAAGAGGGGTCGGAGGCAGAAAGGCTGCGCCGACCGGGAAAGGAGTGACGAGAGGAGGGCACGGTGGCGCCGTGGCGCCCGCAGCGGGGAGCGGGTAAAAGCGCGCGCTCGTGGCACCGATCCGCAGAGACACGAGACGAGAGGGGCGACCATCACCTCAGCAGCATCGACAACCGACAGAGCGGCTCAGCTTGGGCCGCGCCGTGCCGAGGCGAGTTATCAGGCGAGGAGCAACTTGGGCGGCGCGGCAGAAGCCAGAGAGCGCAGGCATCCATTTCCTCCCTGGCCAGGGGCAGGCTGGCGCTTAGCGACAGCGTTTTCCAGCCTGCGCTGATCAGGCCCACGCGGAGCACCAACAAGCGGTAAATACTCACCGTATTTCAAGAGCCGTTACAGGAGGTTCTTTGTGTTTGGCAACCCAGAGCGCACAACAGGCATGAAGCGCAAGGCCGGCATCCTGTGTCTCAGCCTCCTGGCCCTCCTTGCGCTGCTGCTCACAGCCTGTGGCGGGAGCAGCTCGCAGAGCAGCCAGTCCGGCAAAAAGGTCCTCACACTGGCTGCGCAAGCCAGCGCCTTCACCGATCAGGGTTTCAACCCCTATGCCCCCACGCCGAACATCGGCATCAACGGCTTCGTCTATGAGCCACTTGAATTCTGCAACGTCAATGACAACACCTACCATCCTCTGCTGGCGCTCAGCCATCAATTCAACAGCGACTACACCCAGGTCACCTTCCATCTGCGGCAGGGTGTTAAATGGAACGACGGCCAGCCCTTCAGCGCCGACGATGTCGTCTTTACCTTCAACGCCCTCAAGCAATATCCAGCTGCGGACCTGAACGGCGACTGGGGCTATCTCAAGAGCGTCGTGGCCTCCGATGCCAACACGGTTGTCATGACCTTCCAGAAGCCCTTCCCCGGGGCGATCTATTACATTGCCGGCCTGACTGTCATCATCCCCAAACACATTTTCGAATCGGTCGGCGATGTTACCAAATATTACAGCAGCAAGCCAGTTGGCACTGGCCCCTTCGTCGTAGGCAAATACACCTCTGATCTGCTGGTACTGGACAAGAATCCCAGCTACTATCAGGCCAACCTCGTCAAGGTTGACGAAATCAAGGAGCCGCGCTACAAAGACAACGATGCCTTCAAGCTGGTCATGCCCAGCGGCCAGGTCGACTGGTCGGGCTACTATGCAGACAACCTTCAGCAGAACTTTGTAGCCAAGGACCCGCAGCACTTCCACTACTTCATGGCCCCAGTTGACGAGTTCGGGATCTTCATCGACGTGCATGACCCGCTGCTGAGCGACGTGGCGGTGCGCAAGGCGATCAGCGCGGCCATTGACCGGCAAGCAGCGGCCCAGCAGGGCGAGTCGGGTCTCGTGCCCCCCGCACCACAAACAGGCCTGCTCCCCACGCCCGGCAATCAGCAATATGTCTTGCCAGAGTATGCCAACCTGGCGACGACCCCCAATGCAAGCCAGGCTCAACAGATCCTCAAGAGTGCCGGCTATACCCAGGGAAGCGACGGTATCTTCACTAAGAATGGCCAGCGCCTCTCCTTCGAGCTGATCTCGGTCGCCGAGTACTCTGACTGGAACAAGTGGGCCCAGGTGGTGCAGAGCAACCTCAAGGCCGCAGGCATCGATATCCATATCAAGCTCATGCCGGAAGCCCAGTATCTCACCTTCCGAGCAGCAGCGAAACCTTACCAGCTGATGATCAGCGGTGTGGGAGGCGGCCCTACTCCCTACTCCATCTACAATGGCACGCTGAGCAGCCAGAACATTCCGCCCAATGGACGCAACAGCAGCTACTGGAAGGATGCCCAGACCGACAAGCTTCTCCAGCAGTTCGCATCGACGATGGACCCGGCTCTCCAGAAGCAGGCGATCCAGGGCCTGGAACGCATCATGGTTGAGCAGGTGCCCTGGATTCCGGTGGTGGCCGGCGCTCGCTGGTTCGAGTACAACACGATGCGCTTCACCGGCTGGCCCGACCAGCAGAACCAGTACGCTGTCGGCTCGCCCTACTCCTATCCCGATAATGAGATTATTGTGATGCACCTGCAGCCCGTTTCGTAGGCTCCCTCCCTACTTCCGGGACCTGCCGAGCAGCGGGATGGCCTCTCGGCCCTGGCCAGAGAGGCCATCCCCTTGTCTGAGACCAGTCCAGGAGAGAGGCGGCAGGCGCAGGCGAGTGATCTCTTTACGTTGACCGTTGTTCTGCTTCAATCTTGATGGTATACTCCCCCCAGATGGGGAGAATCTCTGAGGAGCGCGCCTTGCCTATCTGCGCTGCCTGCGAGCCTCGATGACAGGTCTGGCGCAGCGCAGATCACGGAAGGTACGAAGGAGTCCCTGAATGCGCCACTTGCTTCGTCGCATTCTGTTCTATCTGTTCGCCGCCTGGGCGGCAATTACCCTGAACTTCGTGATTCCGCGCCTGGCTCCAGGTGACCCGGCAGCAGTACTGTTGGGCAATCTGCAGAGTCGCGGTATCCACGTGGGAGCCGCCTACTTGAAGGCCATCCAGGCGGAGCTGGGCTATAATACCAGTGACCCGCTCCCTGTCCAGTACCTCGACTACCTCAATAGTCTGTTGCACGGCAACCTGGGGGTGGCCGTGACTTCCTCCTTCGAACCAGTGACCAACGTCATCGGGCGCGATATCTTCTGGTCGCTGGGTCTGGGCCTGGTCTCCGTGATCCTCAGTTTTGCCCTCGGCTGCCTGGTGGGCATCATTGTGGCCTGGAAACGCGGCTCGCTGCTCGATACGATCTTGTCACCAGTGCTGAATTTCCTGTCGGCGATCCCTTACTTCTGGATGGCCCTCTTGATCCTTTACATCTTCGGCTTCGAGCTGCGCTGGTTCCCCCTGACCGGCGGCTACGATGAGCTGAATGTCGACCCAGGATGGACGCTTGATTTCATCGCAAGCGTGATATATCATGGGATCTTGCCAGCCCTGACGATTGTTATCGCTTCCATCGCCGGCTGGATGCTCACCATGCGCAACTCGATGATTACTACGCTCTCAGAGGACTACGTGCTGATGGCGAAGGCCAAAGGCTTGCGCACCAGTCGCATTATGTTCGCCTACGCGGCCCGCAATGCGATTCTGCCCAATGTGGCCGGCTTCGCTATCTCGCTGGGCTTCATTGTCGGCGGCCAGTTGCTGACGGAGATGGTCTTCTCCTACCCCGGCATCGGCTACTCCCTGCTGCAGGCGGTCCAAAACCAGGACTATTCCCTGATGCAGGGCATCTTCCTGGTCGTCGCCCTCGGCGTGCTCGGCGCCAATTTCCTCGCCGAGCTGAGCTACGCTTTCCTCGATCCCCGCGTCCGCCTCGAAAGGAGCGCCTGACCACTATGAGCCTGGGCAAGAATCTTCAGCACGTTGCTACTCTAGAGCCGGAAACGATCCCGTCAACGTTTCCAAAAAAGTTTCCACGCAGGGATTCGCGGCTGGCCCGTCTGGGAGGGAGCCTTCGGCTCGTCTGGCGGGTCTTGACGAGCAATCGCAAGGTGGCGATTGGCAGCAGCATTGTCGCCTTCTTCTTGTTGGTGGCCATCTTTGGGCCACTGTTGGCCCCTTATGATCCCACTGCGACCTCCAGGCTTTCGGAAACGCCGCCCTCGGCAGCCCACTGGCTGGGCACGACGGCCACGGGTCAGGACATCTTCTCGCAGCTGCTCTACGGCACGCGCAGCAGTGTCTTCTGGGGTTTCCTGACCGGCCTGCTGGTGACACTGGTCTCGGTCGTGGTCGGCCTGGTGAGCGGCTACTTCGGCGGGATCATCGACGAGCTTCTCTCGCTGGTGACCAACGTCTTTCTGGTGATCCCTGCGCTCCCGCTGGCCATTGTGGCGGTCGGCTACTTCCCCAAGGGGCCGCTAACGATCGCCCTGGTGATTATCCTCACCAACTGGTCTTTCAACGCCCGCCTGCTGCGAGCACAGACGCTCTCGATGCGCAGCCGTGAGTTTGTCACGGCGGCGCGGGCCAGCGGTGAGAATGTGTGGCGTATCATTTTCTTCGAGATTTTCCCCAACGAGATCGGCATTGTGGCGGCGGCTTTTGTGAGCACAGTGATCTTTGTGCTGTTGGCCTGGACGGCACTGGAATTCCTGGGTCTGGGCGATATCAATACCGTGAGCTGGGGAAGCATGCTCTATTGGGCTCAGCAGTCCGATTCGATCTTCTCTGGCCTCTGGTGGTGGTTCGCTCCCCCAGGCTGCTGTATCGCCTTGCTTGGTGCCGCCCTGGCGCTGATCAACTTCGGTATCGATGAGATCGCCGATCCGCGTCTGCGCAGCGAGGTCAGCGAGCATGTGCCGAAGGAACTCAAAGAGAAGGCGGTAACGTAATGTCTATGATGGACAACCAGTCTCTCCATACCCCCAACAATCAGAGCAGCGGCAATGATGTCCTGCTGGAGGTCCGCGATCTGAGCGTTGACTACTACGCGGTCAACGGCATCGTGCACGCGGTCAAAGAGGTGAGCTTCGAGCTGCGGCGGGGCGAGATTCTGGGGTTGGCGGGCGAGAGTGGCTGCGGCAAGTCGACGCTCGCTTACGCGATCTCGCGTCTTCTGCGCCCTCCAGCTTATATCACCGGCGGCCAGGTGCTCTATCATCCGCGCAAGGGCGAGAAGCTCGAAAAGGCCTCTCAAATTGTCGCGGTGAGCGATCTGGGAGCCGGTCATCGCACGGCCCAGCATGGTGCTGCCGCTGCTTCTCCTGCTCCTTCGCCGGAGACGATCGACGTGCTGCGGCTCTCTCCGGCTCAGCTGCGGGCCTTCCGCTGGCATGAGATGGCCATCGTCTTCCAGAGCGCCATGAATGCCCTCAATCCGGTGATGACGATTGGCACTCAGATTATGGATGTGCTGAAAACGCATTGCCCTGAAATGAGTGCCGCGCATCGCAGGGAACTCGCTGCCGAGTTGCTAAGAATCGTCGGTATCTCCCCCGATCGCCTTCGCAGTTATCCCCACGAGCTGAGTGGCGGCATGCGCCAGCGCGCGGTAATCGCCATTGCCCTGGCGCTGACGCCAGAGCTGATCATTATGGATGAGCCAACGACGGCGCTCGATGTGGTGGTCCAGCGCGAGATCCTTGATCTGGTCAGCTCGCTCTGCCGCGAGTTTTCGACGGCGCTGATCTTTATTACTCATGATCTGTCGCTACTGCTGGAGCTGGCCGATACGATTGCGGTAATGTACGCCGGCAGGATGGTGGAGAAGGCGAGCAGTCGGGCGTTCTATGCTCACCCATGCCATCCGTATAGCTACGGCCTGCTGAATTCTTTCCCCAAGTTGCATGGCCCTATTCGCCGCATGGTTGGGATTCCTGGCTCTCCTCCCGATCTGCGCGCTGTCCCCGCTGGGTGCGCTTTCCATCCTCGTTGCCCCTTTGCCTGGCAGCCTTGCCAGCAGCTTGAGCCCCAGTTGCAGCCCTCGACGGCTGAGACGCCAGATCAACTGGTGGCCTGCCATCTCTATGATGCTCATCAACGTCCAGAAGGGCCGCCGAGCAGCGCCGAGTTCGCGGCACGCTACGAGGCTCTGGCTGAAGGGAGTGCAATCGCATGAGCGTTTTCGAGCAGCTGACGGTGGAACAGACTCCTGAGAAGGTTTTAGAACCAGTGCTGGAGGCCGAGCATTTGCGTAAGGATTTCCCGCTACGCTCGATTCGCCTCTTCGGCCCCCCACGTGCTGTCCATGCCGTGGAAGATGCTTCGCTGGCCCTCTACCCGGGACGCGCGACGGCTGTGGTGGGGGAGAGTGGCAGCGGTAAGACGACTGTGGCACGCATGCTGGCCCGCCTCTATGATCCAACGTCGGGGGTGATCCGCTTCCACGGCCAGCCAGTCGATCTGAAGGCTCGTGGCCAGGCTCTGCGGGCTTATCGGCGCCATGTGCAGCTGATTTTCCAGGACCCCTTCGCTTCTTTGAATCCGATCCACAGTGTCCGTTACCATCTCAGTCGTCCCCTGCGCGTGCATGGCCACGTCCATAACCGCCAGGAGGAAACGGAACAAATTCTGGCGCTGCTGCGCCGCGTGAGCCTGACGCCCGCTGAGCAGTTTATTGAAAAATATCCTTACCAGCTCAGCGGTGGCCAGCGCCAGCGTATCGCCATCGCTCGCGCTCTGGCCGTGCGCCCGGAGGTTCTGCTGGCCGACGAGCCGGTCTCGATGCTCGATGTCTCGATCCGCCTCGATATTCTGAATCTGTTGCTACGCCTCAAGGATGAGGAACGGCTCGCGCTGCTCTATATTACGCACGATATTGCGAGTGCTCGCTACTTTGCGGAGGAGACGCTGGTGATGTACGCCGGGCAGATGGTGGAGGGCGGCCCCAGCGAGGAGGTGACGCAGCGTCCGAAGCATCCCTACACTCAGTTGCTGCTGTCGGCGGCTCCCGATCCCGACCGGATGATGGCCGGCCAGAAGGTGGAGCTGCCGGCACGCGGCGAGATTCCTAGCCTGATCAATCCGCCCAGCGGTTGCCGCTTCCATCCGCGCTGCCCTCATGCGATGGAGATCTGCCGCCAGCGATTCCCAGGCCGCACACAGCTGGGTAACGGTCACTGGACCCACTGTTTCCTCTATGGCGACGGCGACGGCAAGCCGGTGGCCAGTCCTCGTCTGAAGGCCACGAGCAGCAGTGACTCGGCAACTCCGACGGCGATGGATGGAGCTGGCCCCGGCTCTTCTCCTCTGAAGACTCCGCCGAGTAGTCCCAGCTCTCAATCATAGAGGCTGGTGGTAATGGGAATCTGACTGCTTTTGAGACCCGAACGCGCGACGACTCGCTCCGTGAGTCGTCGCGCTTGCTCGATGACTTCGCTTTCGTCAAAGGTGAGGATACGGCGATTCTCCATGACCAGGGTGCCATTGATGATGCTGTGCTTGACGCTGCTGCCGGTGGCGGCGTAGACCAGGGTCTGCACGGGATCATTGCAAGGCACCCATTCGACCTGGTTGAGGTCGAAGAAGATGAGATCAGCCCGCTTGCCAACTTCGATGGAGCCGATTTCATCGTCCCAGAGCAAGGCGCGCGCCCCTTCGATGGTGGCCATACGGATGGCTTGCCGGGCAGGGATCATGGCGGCATCCATGCGCGCATCTTTGAAGAGACCCGCCGCCAGGTAGAGCTGGCGCGTCATGTCGAGGGCACCAGAAGCGGAAACACCGTCGCAGCCAAGGGCGACGGTGACACCGGCAGCCAGCATTTCGGGATAGCTGCCGATGCGCGTGGCTCCCTTGGCAATCTTGAGTGAGGTGCCAGGACAGAAGGCTACTTTGGTTCCTCGTTGAGCCAGCAAGGCGATCTCATGGTCTTTGATGGCCACGACATGGGCCAGGACGAGATTCGGCCCCAAGGCGCCTATGCGCTCCAGTCGCTCGACCGGCCAGAGACCATATTTCTGCTCGCTGACACGCGCTTCTTCGATGGAGGAGGCAATATGATAGGTGGTGCCGACTCCGAGCCGCTCGGCTAGCTGGCGGGCACCACGGTGTAGCTCGGGACTGCATGGCTCTTTGCCTTCGATGTTGACCCAGCAGCGGATGCGTCCGTCGGCGTAGCCGTGCCAGCGCTTGACGCAGGCTTCGAGGGCGACCAGGGCTTCGTCGGCGTCGCGGAAGAAGTGATGGGCGACCATCTCAGGGGTCCAGTAGGGTGGGATGACCTCCGGCTTGACGTCGGCGGCGTGACGGCCCGTGATGCCACGCATGCCGGCCTGGGCCGCCGCCTGGACGGTGATGCCGGCGTCGTTCTGGGAACCCATGTCCAGGAAGCAGGTGGTGCCGGTCTTGATCATTTCGAGACAGGCTAAGAGGACACTCCAGTGCTCAGCCTCTTCGTCGACGGCGGCATAGAAGGGCTTGGCCCAGTTGAAGACCCAGGGCCGCGTGGTGAGGCTATCGGGAAAGAGGCCGCGACTGAGCTGCTCAGAGAGGTGGACATGGGCTTCGATGAGGCCAGGCATGAGCAGGGTGCGCCGCCCCTCGATGATGCGGTCGAAGTGGCTACCTCGGTAACGGGCGGCGATGTCGTCGGCCCGGCCTACGGCGGCAATGCGCGTGTCTTCGATGACGACCGAGGCGTGCTCCAGGACACTGTCGTGTTGATCAACGGTCAGAAGATAGTCGACGTTATCGATGAGGATGCGTGTCATCGCTTCGTTCCTCGCTGTTTTCTGGCTCTCTGGTTTGATCGGCTGACGAGACGGCAGGCTGCTACCGTTGGGCCGCCGCCCGGTCTGGCCGGCAGCCCTCTCCTCGCTTAGGGATAGGAGCGCAGGACGCGCCCGATGCCCGGCTTGACGAGCAGTTGGCCCTCGCGATAGACAAGCTGGCCCCCCTTGATGGTGAGCACCGGCCAGCCTTTGACTGTCATGCCGTTGGCTGGCGTTTTGAGCTTGGAGAAGGTGGTCTCGGGACTGACGACGCGCTCGGCTTCCATGTCGACGAGGACGAGGTCGGCGTCTTTGCCAATGGCGATGGAACCTTTGCGGTCGTCAATGTGGTAGAGGCGGGCGGGATTGAGGGCCGCGACGTGGGCGAGTTGCTGCAGGGTGATGCGGCCTTTGTGAACACCTTCGGAGAGGAGAAGCGGGAGGGCGACTTCAATGCCAGGCATGCCAGCGGTGACGCTCCAGAGGTCATCGGTTTCGTGCTTTTCGCAGGCGATGTGGTCGGTGCCAACGGTGGCAATGGCTCCACGGCGAATGGCTTCCCAGAGGCGCTCACCGTTGGCGCGGTCGCGCAGGGGCGGATTCATTTTGCCAATGGCTCCGATGCGCGCTCCAGCCTCCTCGGGGAAGACTGTCAGAAACTGGACGAGGGTTTCGAGCACGGGCGGGACCTTGGTCCAGCGGGCCGCAGCGTCTACTCCGTCGGCGGTGCTGAGGTGCAGGACGACGATGCGGCAGCCGGTGAGTTCGCTGAGGTAGGCCATCGTGTGGATGTCGGCCACTTCGCAGAAGGCGGGCCGCCCATCGCTCCAGGCTTGCAGGTCTCTGCGCCCGGTGGCCTGGATGGCAGGCAAGGTGTAGCGCACGATTTCGACATCCTCACAGTGAAGCGCCACCAGCCCATTGAAGGGTGCGCATTGCTTCATGGTGAGATAGGCATCGCCATCATCCAGCGGCTCGATGTCTAGCTCGGCCACCGCAGGCGCACGGTAGTCGAGATGGAGCTTGTAGCAGAGGACGCCAAAGCGCTCGTGGTAGAGGGGGATTTCGTCGATGTGTTGCCGATTCTGGATCTGCAGGTGAATGACCACGTCGCAGTAGGAGTGCTCGGCAATGCTGCGCTCCCAGCGCGGATAGACCTCTAGATAGGAGGTTTTGGCCCGATTGTGCGGCATCATGACGGTGGTGCCTCCGGCGATGGCGGCGGCACTGGTCTGCTCGACGTCCTGGTCAAAAGGGTAGTGGACGCCCAGGTGAATGTGTGGCTCGACGCGCCCGGGCAGTAAATAGTGACCGCGCCCGTCGATGGTCTCTTGGGCCGCCGGCGGGCTGTCGTCGTCGCCGAGAGCGCTGATCTTGCCATCACGCACAGCGAGCCAGCCGGCGAAGGTGGTGGTGGGCGTGACGATGCGACAATTCTTGATGACCAGGTCCGCTTTTGCCATGATGTTGCTCGCTCCTCTCTTCTTGTTCTCTGTCTTGTCGGTCTTGCTCTTGGCGAATCGTTCGGCGTGGATGGACCGCTCGCCACTGTGGCTCAGCTCTGTGGCTCGACCTGAGTGGTGACTCGCTCGATGACAGGCAGCAGCTCGTCCAGGGAGACAACGGCGCCAATGTAGCGCTCCCAGACGGCCAGGGCCATGTCATGCCAGGCCGGGTCAATGCCCCCAACGCATTCGCGTACAACGACGATGTCGTAGTCGCGCATGTAAGCCTCGCGGACAGTGGTGTCAATGCAGGCGTTGGTGGTGGTGCCAGTGATGAGCAGCAGCCGCCGCCCAAGGATACGCAGGAGGACCTCTAGCCGTGTGCCGTAAAAGGCGCTGAATTTGTGCTTTTCGATGAGATGGCTGCGCTCGTCGATGAGGGGCTGCAGTTCGGCAACGATCTCGGCATCCCAGGTGCCGGGTTGGCAGGCAATGCGAGCCCGCTTCTGCGTGTGCGGGGTGATACGGTGCAGCTCCCGCGTGCAATCTTCGGCAAAGTGGTGCTGAATGGTCCAGATGTCAGGGATGCCACAGACCTTGCAAACCTCTACCAGACGGCGAATGTGGGGAATGATGGCCGCCAGCGGCCCGGTGTCGACACCGCTGAGACCAAGCGTTCCCCGGGGGTGACAAAAGGCGTTTTGGACGTCAATGACGAGTAGGGCGGTTTCGCGAGGGTCGATCTGGAAGTTCATCTCGCTCCCTCTCTTTCTTGTTTGCTTGCTTGTTCTTCACAGGACTCCCCCGACCACGGACGGGCCGCCCGCCGGAGGCTTGACGGGCTCCGCAAAAAGTGGTATAGTGATTATACCACATTGGCGGCGGCAAAGAGAGCGCCCACCCCTGTCCTCCTCAGTCGAGGGCCGGGTTGACCGCTGCCAGAAGTGGTATAATCACTATACCACACTGATGGAAGCCCGGTGCAAGCAAGGGACGCCAGCGAGAGGATGGCACCATGCAGTACATTGCCATGATTGAAGCGATAGCGGAGGCGCCGCAGTACCAGTTTCTCTGGCGTGAGTTGCCGGTTGAGGAGCGCATCAAGGAGGCGGCGCGTGCGGGTTTTGCCGGTGTTGATTTCTGGGACTGGATTGACAAGGACATTGACCATCTGGCTCGGGTCGCTGCTGATCACGGCATCTTTATCAATTCGGTCTTTGGCTCGCGGTTTGGCTCGCTGAGCAATGCTGCTGACCATGCCCGCGTTCTCGACCAGTTTCGTGAATCGCTGGAGACGGCAGCGCGTTGTGGTATCCGGGCCCTCTTTGTTCAGAGCGACGAGGTTGGTCCTGGGGGGCAGGTAGTGCCTCCGGCCCGTTCTCTGAGCGAGGCAGAGCGCTGGCAGGGGCTAGAGGAAGGACTCTGGCGCCTGGTGGAGCTGGTCGATAGCTCGGGGCTGGAGGTGACGCTCCTGATCGAGCCGCTCAGCAAGCTCCATGTTCATGGCTATTTGCTGCGCAGCGTCCTCGACGCCGCCCATCTGGTCCGGCGTCTCAATTCACCCCGGCTGAGGCTGGTCTTTGATCTTTTCCACCAACAGATCAACGAAGGGAATCTGATCAATAACCTGCGAGCGACCATTGATCTGGTCGGCGCGATCCACATCGCCGATGTCCCCGAGCGTGGTGCTCCGGGTACGGGGGAGATCAACATCGCCAGGATCTACCGTGAGATGCTGGCCCTCGGCTATGATGGCCAGGTCGGTTTCGAGTGCGTGCCGGGAGACAGTTCAACAGCGGAGGTATTGGCAGCTATCCGCGCTATTTTCCCCTTCCCCGATCCTGATCCCGATCCTGATCCTGACGCTGAGCGGCGCTAGCTGGCACGGTCATCGCGCGCTCTCGCCTGCTGTTGTTGTCCGTGCGTTCCGTTCCGTTCGGTTCGTCCTGTCAGAAGTCGCTGGCTCCAGCTCATGGAGCGAAAGGTTGGCTGGCTATGCTGAAAGGTTCTCGGCTTCCCCGGCTTCGGCTCTTCGGGATACCTGTATTTCTCCTCCTCTTGCTTCTGCTCAGCGCCTGTGGCAACCAGGGATCTTCTTCATCGTCCTCGGGGACCTCTGGTAGCTCGCAGCCAATGCGAGTGGCGATGGTCACCAGCGGCCCGGTGAATGATCACAGCTGGAATGAGGACGCGCTCAAAGGGGTGCAGCTGATTAAGGAGCAGCTGGGCTGGTCGTTCGCCTATTCGGAGAACGTCTCACAGGCAGAACAGGCGAACGTGCTGCGTCAGTACGCGCGTCAGGGCTATAATCTGATCTTCGCCCACGGCTTCGAGTACGCTGACTCGGTGAAGGCCGTGGCTCCGGAGTTCCCCAATACGCACTTTGTGATCATCAACGGTAAAGGGTCGCTGGCTAATCTGAGTGGAACGGAGTTCCGCTATGGCGAGCTGGGCTATTTTACTGGCATGGCCGCCGGTCTGGTGACAAAGAACAAGAAGATTGGGATTGTGGCCGCAGTCGACGCGCCCCAGGTGACTGCTGATATTGACACTTTTAAGAAAGGCGTGGCAGCGGTCAACCCACAGGCCAGCGTCAGTGTGGCGTTTGTTGGCTCCTACGACGATGTGGTCAAGGGTCAGCAGGTGACGCAGGCTCAGCTTGATCGTGGCGTGGACGTCCTCACGATTATGGGCAATGCCTTTGATGGGCCGGCCATTAAGCTGGCTCAGCAAAAGGGCGTGAAGGTGATCGCGGGCTGGTCTACGGATGCCTATTCGCTGGCTCCCAATACGGTTGTGACGAGCGGGGTGCAGGAGGTGCCTGGCCTTTATCTGCAAATCGCCAAGCTCTTTAAGGAGGGCCAGCTGAAGGGCAATACAACCTATCAGTTCGGCTTCAAGGAGCAGGTACAGCACCTGGGACAGTGGGGCAACTGGGTGCCCCAGGATGTCCGTAGCCGCGTGGAGGCGGCAGTCCAGCAGTATCTGGGCGGCAAGCTGGATATTGGTTTGTCTGCCTCTGCCTAGACCGGACTGTCTGACGTGTCTTGTACTTTCGACGCTCCTCCAGTGTGAGCAGCGGAGCGAGAGAACGAGGAGGGGCCAGGGCCGCGGTTCTTATGAGCTCCAGCCTGTTCCCTTCCTCACCACTCTCGCTCTTCGGGGGCAATTGGCTATGGCTATGATGCGTGTTGTGACAGGTGCTCGCTCCGGCTTCGGGCGCTTGAGGCGCTCGTGGCTCTCGCTCGTGCTACCGGTGGTGGCCATTGGGCTGGCGCTGCTGCTCGGGGCCGTGGTGATGCTCATCAGTGGCTTTAGTCCGCTCGATGCTTACTCTGGCCTCTTTCAAGGCGCCTTCGGGACGCTGCCCCAATTCGCTGAGACGCTCAATGAGGCGACGCCGCTGCTGTTGATTGGTTTGGGAATCACGGTCGCTTTCCGGGCCGGGGCCTTCAATATCGGCGGTGTCGGTCAGGAATATCTGGGCGCACTGGCGGCTGTGGTTGTCGGTGGCAAGTTCGCTGACCTTCCAGGTGGTCTGCATCTGGCTCTGGCAACCGTGGCCGGGTTCGTGGCTGGGGGACTGTGGGCCGCACCCGCCGCCTTGCTGAAGGTCCGCTTCGGCATCAATGAGGTCATTACGAGTATCTTGCTCAACTACATCGCGATCTATTTTATCGATTACATGATCTCGGGCCCGATCCATGCTCCGGGTTTTACGGCTGCTCCGACTTCGTTTCCGGTCGAGCAGAATGCCACCTTCCCTATTCTGGTGCGGGGCAGCGATTTGAACGCCGGTTTCTTCCTGGCGGTGCTGGCCCTGGTGGTGATTTTTGTGCTGCTGCGCTCCACAACCTGGGGCTATCGCATTCGCCTGGTGGGGCTGAACCGTGAGGCGGCCCGCCACGCTGGGGTGCATGTTGACCGCGTCTACCTGCTCTCCTTCTTCATCAGCGGGGCGCTGGCCGGCCTGGCCGGGGCAATCGAGATCCTGGGCTATCGCTACCAGCTGATCACAGGCTTTGCTCCCAATACGGGCTACGATGCCATCGCTGTCGCGCTGCTTGGTGGCTTGAACCCCGGTGGCGTGGGGCTGGCAGCCCTCTTCTTCGGAGCTTTAGCCAACGGTGCTTCGGCTATGGAGGCCATCGCCCAGCTGCCATCACAGCTGGCGGACATTGTGCGGACCCTGGCGATATTGGCGGTGCTGGCCGTTTCGTCGCCGGTGATTCTCGACCTGGTGCGCCGGCGCCAGGTCGGTGGAGAGGAGACGGGGGGGAGCGACCCATCATCTGTCAGGGCTGCCGGCACGGATGGGCAGCCGCCAACGAGTCGTCTTGAGCCTGAGACCTTTGTTGCAGAGTGAGGGAGTGCCTATGCGCAAGCAACAGTCCCGACGGTGGCTCTGGATCAGCCTGGCCATCGTGCTGCTGCTGGCCTGTCTGATGATTCTCAATGTGGTGACGGGCCGCCGATCCGCTGCTGGTCAGGGAGTCGGTGGTCTGATTGCGCTCCTCACTTCGCCCGATTTTGTGGTGGCTTCGCTGGTGGCCATGACGCCGCTGTTGTTGGCTGCACTGGGCGGGCTGTTCAACGAGCTGGCGGGTGTGCTGAATCTGGCCCTGGAGGCCATCATGCTCTGTGGGGCCTTGGCGGCTTATATGGGCGCGCTGGCCGGTCATAGTCCCTGGGTCGGTCTGCTGCTGGCGATTGTGGTCGGCATGCTCGTCGCCCTGGTGCATGCCTGGTTCTCGGTGACGCTCCGCGTCGATCAGATCGTGAGCGCGGTCGGCCTCAATCTCTTCGCACTGGCGGCTACGGCCTATGTGTTTCGCCTGCGCTTCGGCAACATGTCGCAGTTTCCTTCGGCCCCCGGGTTCGGGACGCTTTCATTTCCGCTCCTCAGCTCGCTTCCCTACATCGGACCGGCCTTCTTTCAGTTGAATGCCCTGGTCTACATCGCCCTGGCCTTGGTCCCGGTGACCTGGTTTGTTCTTTATCGCACCACCTGGGGCCTGGCCCTGCGCGCGGTTGGCGAGAAGCCGCTGGCGGCGACCACGGTCGGCATCGAGGTACAGCGCGTCCGCTATCTGGCCTTGCTGGTCTGCGGGGCTTTGGCTGGCGCTGGCGGCGCGGCCCTGGTGAGCGCCAGTGGTGTGAATGCTTTTCAGGAGAATATGACTGCCGGGCGCGGCTATGTGGCCTTTGCGGCGATCGTCTTCGGGCGCTGGCATCCTCTGGGCATTCTGTTGGGGGTGCTGCTCTTCGGCTTTGGCGATGCCTTGCAGATTCGCCTGCAAGCCTACGGTGTCAATGTGCCTTATCAACTGCTGGAGACGCTTCCTTATGTGATCACGCTGCTGGCGCTGATGTTGCTGATGCGCAATGCCCGCGGCCCGGCGGCCAGTGGCCAGCCTTATAGCACCGAAGGAGCGCGCGCTTTGCTCAAGGGTGCCACTGCTCGCGAAGAGCAGGCGACAGAGGAGACGGCGCCAGCAACAGCGGGGACTGTGCTGGAGCTGCGTCAGATCGTGAAGCGCTTTCCGGGAGTAGTGGCCAACGACCATGTGACGCTGGCCATTCGCAGGGGAGAGATCCATGCCTTGCTTGGTGAGAACGGTGCTGGTAAGACGACGCTGATGAATATTGTCTACGGCCTCTATCGCCCTGATGAGGGCCAGATCCTGGTTGAGGGGAGGCGCGTGCAGATCAGGACACCGCGTGAGGCCATGCAGCTAGGTATTGGCATGGTGCATCAGCATTTCATGCTGATTCCCGCCCTTTCGATCCTGGAAAACATTGTGCTGGGAACGAGGCCGGAGCGGGCGCCCTTGCTTGACTTGCGCCAGGCCGAGCAGCGTATTGCTCAGCTCGCTCAGAGTCTCGGGCTGGAAGCCTCACCCTATGAGCGCGTGCAGAATCTGACGCTCGGGCAGCAGCAGAAGGTCGAGATCATGAAGGCGCTCTATCGCGGGGCCCGCTTGCTGATCCTCGATGAGCCAACGGCAGTGTTGACGCCCCAGGAGAGCGAGGAGCTGTTTGCTCTCTTGCGCCGCCTGCGCGCCGAGGGTGTGACCATTATCTTCATCAGCCACAAGTTGAAAGAGGTGATGGCCATCAGCGATCGCGTGACGGTGATGCGCCTGGGGCGAGTGGTGCGCACGCTGGAGACGCAACAGGCGACGCCATCCGAGCTGGCGCGGCTGATGGTGGGACGGGCGGTCGCGCTGACGGTGGCCAAGGAGGAGGCGGTAGCCGGTGAGGTCCGCTTGCGGCTGGAAGAGGTGCAGGCACGTGGGGGCAATGGCCAGGCTGCCTTGCGCGGCATTTCGCTGGAGCTGCGCGCCGGGGAGATCCACGGTCTGGCGGGCGTTGATGGCAATGGTCAGAGTGAGCTGTTGGAGGTTTTGATGGGTTTGCGCCGCGTCGAGACGGGCCGCATTCTTTTCGAGGGGCGCGATATTACGCTGCTCGATACGGCGGCGCGTCTGGATCTGGCCCTGGCCCATATTCCGGAGGATCGCCATCGGCAGGGCCTGATTCTCGATTTGACGGTGGCTGAGAATATGGTGCTGGATGTCTTTGACCACCCGCCCTATGCGCGCTATGGCTGGCGTCGTTTCAGGGCAGTGGTGGCCCGGGCGCGGCAGCTGATGGTGGCTTTCGATGTGCGGGCTCCGGGTCCGCTGACTCCCATGCGGCATCTGTCGGGTGGCAACCAGCAGAAGGCCGTGCTGGCCCGCGCTTTGGGCCGCGAGCCACGCTTACTGATCGCCATGCAGCCAACGCGCGGCCTGGACGTCGGGGCCATCGCCTATGTCCATCGGCGCATTGTCGAGGCTCGTGATCGTGGCTGCGCGGTGCTGCTGATCTCCTCTGATCTCGACGAGATTCTGGCTCTGAGTGACCGCATTAGTGTGATCTATGAGGGGCGTATTCTGGAAACGCTGCCAGCAGCAGCGGTCGATTTGACGCATCTGGGTTTGCTGATGGCGGGCACGCGCCCGGAGCAGGTGCCGCAGCTACAGCCACAATCGCAGCGGCTGGCCAGCGGCGACTGGCCGGTGACTTAGCCGGCATTGGAGACCGGGGCCAGGCTTCCGGTCCGACCCCGGCCCACTGGCCTGGACCAGTGAACTCTCTGGCTGAGTAGACTGTGTGTAGCGCTGCGGGATGCATTCGCACGCAAAGGGGGAAAACAATGACGTTGACGTTGGAAGGACACACCGCTTTGGTAACTGGCGCCGGGCGCGGGATGGGACGCGCGATCGCGCTGCGCCTGGCCCGCGAGGGAGCGCGGATAGCAGTGGCTGATATCGATGAGCAGGGTACCGCCGCTGTGGCTGAGGAGATTCGGGCCGCAGGTGGTGAGGCGCTGCCGATACGACTGGATGTTAGTCGGGAGGAGAGTGTGAATGAGGGAGTACAGCAGGCCCGCACGCGGCTGGGTCCGATCACGATCCTCATCAATAACGCCGGGATTTTCCGTGATACTCCTCTTCTGGAGTCTTCCTTGCAGGATTGGTATTTGAGCCTGGCTGTCAATCTGACCGGTCAGTTGCTCTGCGCTCGGGCAGTGGTACCCGATATGATTGCTCAGCGCTGGGGGCGTATTGTGAACCAGGCTTCGATGATGAGCAAAGTGGCGTTTGGACGCGACTATGCCTACTGTGCCTCTAAGACGGGGGTGCTGGGCCTGACGCGCTCATTGGCGGTAGAGCTGGCCGGCTACAACATCTGTGTTAATGCCCTCTGCCCGGGCAATATTATGACCGCCATGCTGGAGGAGGTCGACCGCGCGGTGGCAGTGCGCGAAGGGAAGCAGCCAGGCCAGTTTCTGAGCGAGCGCCCGCGGGACATTCCTTTGGGACGGCTGGGCAAACCGGAGGATATTGCCGGCGTGGTGGCCTTTCTGTGTGGGCCTGACGGGAGCTATATCACCGGGCAGGCGATCCATGTCGACGGTGGCCTCTATATGGCCTGACCCCATCTGGCTCGGGCAGGTCTGGCAGGTCAGTCCAGGAAGGAGCAGAGAGCGTGCAATCGTTGGCCAGCTATACGCCAGCTTTTCTCAAGGAACTGTATCGCAAGATGGTGCTGATCCGCCGTTTCGAGGAGCGGGCGGCGGAGCTGCGCAGCCTGGGTTACATTCCGGGCTTCTTGCATCCCTATATCGGCCAGGAGGCGGTGGCCGTGGGAGCCTGCGCGGCGCTTGGTCCTCACGACTATATTACCAGCACTCACCGCGGACATGGTCACATTTTAGCGCGCGGAGGCGACCCACGCTACATGTACGCCGAGCTGTTCGCCCGTCGCGATGGCTACAACCGCGCGAAAGGCGGCTCGCTGCATATCGCTAATATCGAGCTGGGGATCATCGGCGCTAACGGCATCGTCGGGGGCGGCATCCCGATCGCTGTGGGGGCCGGTCTGGCCCTCAAGCAGGCGCGCCAGATCGCCGTTCACCATCCCGACGATCCGCGGGCGCGGCGCGCCGATGGAGTGGCGGTGACCTTCTTTGGCGACGGCGCCTCTAATCAAGGAGCCTTCCATGAGTCGCTCAACCTGGCCGCTCTCTGGCGCCTGCCGGTGATCTTCATCTGCGAGAATAACCTCTATGGCGAGTTCACGCCGCAGCATAAGCACCAGACGATCCGTGATATTGCTACGCGCGCCAGCTCCTATGCCATTCCCGGCCTGATCGCCGATGGCAACGATGTGCTGGACGTCTATCGCGTGGTCAGCAAGGCAGCTGAGGATGCGCGCAAGGGGCGTGGGCCAACCCTGGTCGAGTGCAAGACCTATCGCCATCGTGGTCACTACGAAGGGGATATGGGCCAGTACCGCCCTGCTGAGGAGGTGGCTTTCTGGCTGGAGGCCGATCCCATCAAGAACTATCGCCGCCTGCTGCTGGCCGGGGCAATCTGCACCGAGGACGAGCTGCGGGCGCTTGATCAAGCGGTTGAGCAGGAGTTAGAGGAGGCCGTGGCGTTTGCCAAGGCCTCGCCGCCTCCAGCGCCCGAGGAGGCACTGGAGGATGTCTTTGTTGAAAGCTATGGGGGGAGGGCCTTACTATGACTGCTACGCCCAAGGCGGAGAAGGAGCGCCGCTTGACCTATGCGCAGGCCATCCGTGAGGCGCTGGTCGAGGAGATGGAGCGCGATCCCTCGCTGCTGCTGCTCGGCGAGGATATCGGCGAGCCAGGGGGAGTCTTCGGAGTGACCCAGGGCCTGCTCCAGCGCTTTGGGGCCGAGCGCGTGCTCGATACGCCGATCTCCGAAGAGGCCGTCATCGGGACAGCGCTCGGCGCAGCGCTGCTCGGTGTGCCGACGGTGGCGGAAATTATGTTTAGCGATTTTGCTACGCTGGCTATGGATCAGATTGTCAACCAGGCTGCGAAGTTTCGCTACATGACCGGAGGGCGGACGAGCGCGCCCTTTGTGATCCGCATGGTGACGGGCACGGCAGGCGCGACGGCGGCCCAGCATTCGCAGAGCCTGGAAGCCTGGTTCACGGCCACACCGGGGCTGAAGGTCGTGACTGCCTCGACGCCCGCCGACGCCAAGGGCCTGCTCAAGAGCGCTATTCGCGATCCCGATCCGGTGCTCTTTTTCGAGCATAAGCTGCTCTACAATAGTCGCGGCGCGGTACCGGCAGGGGTGGACTCCCTCATTCCGTTGGGTGAGGGTCGCGTGGCCCGCGAGGGCAGCGATGTGACGCTGGTGGCCTATCTGTATATGCTGCCGCGCGCGCTGAAGGCAGCGGAGGCGCTGGCCGGCGAGGGGATCTCTGTCGAGGTGTGGGACCCGTGTACACTGGTGCCTTTCGACCGCGCTGGTCTGCGTCGCTCGCTGGAGAAGACTGGCCGCCTGGTGATTGTTCAGGAGGCCCCGCGCCGCAATGGTTTTTGTGCGGAGATCGCCGCCATTGCTGCTGAGGAGTTTTTCCCGCTGTTAAAGGCGCCGATCAAGCGCGTCTGTGGCACGAATACGCCTATGCCCTATGCCCCTGAGCTGGAGCAGTTTGTCATTCCCGATGAGGAGCGCATCGCCGCCGGGGTGCGCGAGGTGATGCGCAACGCGGTACGCAGCGCATCGGGTAGCTGATGTCAGGGCAGCCGCGGCGCCTGACTAGCCAGGCCATGATGGGCGCGAGGCGCCGCAATGGATGGGCGAGGAAGAAAGGAGTCAGCCGCTATGGCAGAAACCATTGCCATGCCGAAGTGGGGCCTGACGATGGAAGAGGGGACCATCGTCGAGTGGATGGTCGGCGAGGGCGATACGGTCCAGAAAGGGGATGTGCTGGCAGTCGTGGAGACCGAGAAGACCTCTGTCGAGCTGACATCGCCTTTTAGCGGCGTGGTGGCCCGCGTCCTGGTGGCCGATGGGGAGACGGTCCCGGTGGGCACGCCGCTGCTGATCCTGGCCAGCAGCCAGGAGGAGGCCGCTCAGCTCCGCTGACGGCGCGCGAGTCTTCCTCTCCTGGCCCGCTCTCTGGGGAGAGGCCACTGCCGGCGAGCGCTTCGACGTGGGGAGCAAGGAGCGCCCGCCAGAGTCTGTACGTCTTGCGGGGAGTCATATTAAGATATATCTGCTAAGGAGTATAACCGCATATGAGACTACACAGATAGAGGAATCTCAGAGATGAGTAAAACTGAAGCGGAAGCGGCTATCAGGCCACTTCATTTGTCCACCGCGCGCAGCAGCGCAGCCGAGCAGTTACGGCAACTGATCGAGGGCGGCCATTTTGCCCCTGGCGATCGCTTGCCCAGTGAGCGCAAGCTGGCGGAGTTGCTGGGTGTCAGCCGCACAATGGTGCGCGAGGCTATCAGTACTCTGGAGGCCATCGGCCTCATCGAGGTGCGCCACGGCAGTGGCAGCTATGTGACCGCGGAAGTGCCTCAACACAGCGTCTCTGCCATGTGGAGTGCCTGGTACATCGCCCATCGTCAGGACTTGATTCACCTGCTCCAGGTACGGGAGGCCCTGGAGAGCAAGGCCGCCGCGTTGGCCGCGCAGCGGGCGCGTCCGGCACTGGTCATGCGGCTGCGCAAAATTCTGGAAAGGATGCGCAGCGCCGGAGAGCAAGGCCAGATCGATGAGGTCTCCGCTCTCGATAGCGAGTTTCACAGCGCTATTGTCAAGGCAAGCGAAAATCCGATCCTCATTCAACTGCTACTGTCGCTCAACGCTGTACTCGATAACGATCGGCTGGTCGTTTTCAGTCTGCCCGACCGTCTCCAGCGCTCGCTGCACGACCACGAGTGCATCATTCGGGCAATCGAGGAGCGTGATCCTCTGGCGGCTCAGGCCGCGCTCCACGAGCACTTTGAGAGTGTCTTGAAGGATGTTGAGTCGCCACGACGGCAGGCTCAGGCTGGTAGCGCGCATAGCCAGGACCAGGAAGGGTCTCAGTCGAAGTCGACGGTCCCTGAGCCTGTTCCGGTCACAGGAGGGCGAGAGCCATGCCAGTCGTGATCATCGAGATGTATCCGGGGCGCACGCCCGAGCAGAAGCGAGCCTTAGTGAAGGCGATCACGGAGGCAATGGTCGAGCATGCTGGGGCACGCCCCGATCATCTGCATGTCATTTTGCACGAGGTCGCACCGGAAAACTGGGCCCTGGCCGGGCGCCTGGGGACTGAACGCGACTCGGCCAGCGGCCTCCCCGGCAGCGGTGGCGACACGCCATCTACGCCGGAGAAAGGAGGAGGCTAATGGCGACGATTCGCGGAGTCTCCCATCTCTTGTTGCAGACCAGCGATCTGGCCCGCGCTGAGCGCTTCTATGTGGAGGTGCTCGGCTTCCATGTGCGCGAGCGCACGACCTTCCGCGATGGGCGCCCGCTGGTGGTCATGCACGAGGGGCTGGGCCTGACCGAGCTGACCGAGGAGGGGAAGCGTCTCCGCCAGGAAGCGGGCCAGAGTTTAGAGCATGTGGCTTTTCGCGTCGAGAATATCGCTCAGCTTGAGCACGAGCTGCGCGCCGCTGGGGTGAAGATTGTCGATGGACCCAAGCCAACCGCTTACGGGACTTCGCTCTATTTTCTCGACCCCGACGGCGTCCGCATCGAGTGCCACGATTAGGTCGCTGCCAGTCGACCAGACCGAACGCCGACCGCGACGCCCATCCAGCGTTAGCGGCGGTGGGCGGTATGGCCCGTATCATTCGGTCAGCCTGTATTGGAGGCAACCTGATGGGTAGACAATCGGCTTCCCGTCAGGAAGGTTTTCCCGTTCCCGTGCCGGCTCGCCGGCTACAGAGAGGGCAGTCACTGGGTGGCTGCTGCATATTAGCTCCATAACAGGGCTTAAGACAAGAAACAGGCAAACTGCACAAATTATGCACAATGTCCCTCCTGTGGAGCAACGCCGCTCCCGCGCGAAGAGAAGGGCAGGGTGCAGCCTATTGAGGAACAGCTCTATGTCCAGCGAGATTATTGTCAGGCAGCGCGCCGCCATGCAGGAGCGCGGGCTAGACGCACTGGTCATTGCCTCGCCCGAGAACATCGCTTATACAGCGGATGTTGTCGTACCATCGCAGACCATTGTGCGCCATCGCCTGGTCTACTGTCTGGTGCCACTGCAGGGCGAACCTGAAATCATTGTCGTTGATATCGAGGAGAGCTTTGTCAGAGGCACAGCCTCGATTGCTTCGGTCATAGCCTACAACGAATTTACCGAAGATCCTACGCGCCTGTTAGCCGAGCGTTTGCGCGCCGCCGGTCTGGCTCAAGGGCGCATCGGTCTTGAACTTACCGCCATCGCGCAGAAGAGCTACGAAACACTGCGCGAGGCCCTGCCACGGGCGACGTTTGTGGCCAGCGACGCGCTGCTGAGCGAGTTGCGGATGATCAAGACGCCGGGGGAGCTGGCGAAGTTGCGCGCTGTTGGCAAGGCGGCGGAGCGGGCGGCCCGTCAGGCTTTCGAGCAGGCGCGCGTCGGTATGACTGAGATGGAGCTGGGCCAGTTGATCACCGACGCCTATCTGGCCAACGGCGGCGATCGTCTGACGATGCTGGTCGTCGGCGCAGGCGAGCGCAGTGGTCTGGCCAATGCGGCTCCGACGCGCCGTCCTCTGCGCGGCGGCGACCTGGTACGCATCGATGTCATTGGCACCGGCCAGTGCTACTATTCCGATGTGGCGCGGACCGCTGTCGTCGGGAAGGCCAGTGAGGAGCAGCTACGTACCTGGTCGCATATGGTGGAGGCCCGCAAGGCTGCTCTCGATGGTATTCGTCCCGGCCAGAGTACGCGCGCCCTCTACCAGCGCTACGCGGCCCAGATGGAGCGCTGGGGTCTCCCTCCGATCAAATTCCTTGGGCATGGTCTGGGCCTGACCCTCCACGAGGAGCCGTATCTTGGCCCCTATACCGATATCACCTTGCAGCCGGGCATGGTCCTTTGCATCGAGCCGCTCTGCTGGTATCCCGATCGCTGGGGCGTGCAATACGAGGATGAGCTGATCGTGACGGAGGACGGCTACGAGCTGATTACGGATCAGTATGATGCTTCGGAGCTGTTCGTGATCCCCGCTTGAAAGGACGAGCAGACCGGTGAAGATTACTGGTTATCGCTGCTATCTGGTGACCTTGCCGTCGCGCCGGGTCCATAACTGGGCGAGTAAGATGGAGACGCCGATCGGGAGCCATCTCCTGCTGCGCCTGGAGACCGATGAGGGCTTGATCGGCTGGGGTGAGGCGCCGGCCATCGCGACCTGGGGCGGCGCTCATATGACCTATTTCGGCGAGACGCCGCGGACGGTGCACCACATCATCGCCGATTATCTGTTCCCGGTCATCGTCGGCCACTCGCCGTTAGAGATCGGCCCGCTGCATGCGGCGATGGATCGGGTGGTCAAGGGCCATCCCTATGCGAAGGCGGCGGTTGATATGGCGCTCTACGATCTGGCCGGTCAGGCGCTGGGGGTGCCGGTCTACCAGCTGCTCGGCGGGGCTTATCGCGATCGCCTGCCGATCGCTCACAGCCTGGGTATTATGGAGAACCGTCAGGCGGTGGCAGAGGCCGAGCGCGCGGTCGCCGAGGGTGCGCGCACCATTAAGGCCAAGACGGGTCTTGATCCGGCGCGCGACATCGAGCTGGTGCGCCTGCTGCGCGAGGCTCTGGGTCCTGGAATTCAGATTCGCGTCGATGCCAACGAGGGCTATCGCTCGGTGAGTGAGGCGGTCCGGGTGACACGCGCGATGCAGTCCTTCGATCTGGCCTTCACCGAGCAGCCGGTGGCTGATGTTGAGGCGCTCGCTCTCATTGCGCGTCAGGTGGCGGTGCCGGTGATGGCGGACGAGAGCGCCTGGACACCGCAGGATATTCTGCGCATTCACGCCTTGCAGGCTGCTGAGCTGATCTCGCTCTACGTCACCAAGCCAGGGGGCCTCTTCCGCGCGCGCGAGGTGGCGGCGGTCGCCGAGGCTGTTGGCCTGCGCTGCGATATCGGTGGCTCGATCGAGATGGGTGTGGGCAATGCGGCGAATCTGCACCTGGGAGCGGCGACGCGCATTGCTGAGCTGGCCAGCGTCTGCCCGGTGAGTCGTCCGGCGGAGGCTCTGGATGGGCAGATCGCTGGAGTCTATTATCTCGACGATATTATCAGCGAACCTCTGGCCTACGAGGATGGCGCGGTGCTGGTTCCGCAGAGGCCGGGCCTGGGGGTGCAGGTTGATGAGCGCAAGCTGGCGAAGTATGCCGTGGCGCTCTGACCCTCTTTGAGCTATCGACATGCCGTGCGGCCTCACGGCTGGACGCGGGCGCCAGGCAGGGCCGGCTGCAGATGGGAGCGCACTCGCCGGCCCAGTCCGCTCGTATGGCTGGAGGGATGATCAAGCTGAAAGGAGCGCGTTGAGGATGGCAACCATTGCAGTGCTCGGCGGAGGCAATGGGGGCTTCGCCGCTGCCGCTCATCTCACTGCTCTCGGTGAGCGAGTTCACCTGTACAGCCGTTCAGCGGAGACGCTGCGGGTGGCGCGCGAGCGCGGCGGTATTGCCTACAGTGGCGCTGCTGGCGAGGGTCTGGCGCCGGTGGCCTGTCTGACCAACGACCTGGCCGAGGCGCTGGCTGGGGCTGAGCTGGTGATGCTCTGCGTGCCGGCCACGGCCTTCGCCGATCTGGCGCGGGCCCTCGCGCCCTTGCTGGCCCAGGCCGGCGGGCCGCCCTTGCTACTCAATCCCGGCAATACTGGCGGCAGCCTGGTCTTCCGCCGCTTGCTCATCGAGGCCGGCTGTGCTGACCCGCCGCCTATCGCTGAGACCAATACGCTGACCTACATTTGCCGGAAGCAGGGTGAGGGAGAGGTCTATATTTCTTCACTGGTGCAGCACGTGCGTCTGGCCACCCTGCCGGCTTCGGCGGTCGAGACGCTTTGGCCGCTGCTGAGCCGCCTCTATCCCTCGCTGCGACCGGTGGAGCATGTGCTGGTGACGGCCCTGAGCAACGTCAATGCAGTGCTGCACCCGCCAGGGATGGTGTTGAGTGCGGCCTGGATCGAGCACAGCGGCGGCGATTTTCGCTACTACTACGACGCTGGCACGCCGGCGGTGGCCCAGGTGATGGCCGACCTTGACCGCGAGCGCCTGGCCGTGGCCGCGGCCTGGGGCCTGGCTTTGGAGCCTTTTCCCAAGCTGTTCGCCGATCTCGGCTCGACTTCGCCGGAGGCGGGGGCCAGCGGCTCGTTTCTACGCATGTTGCGTGAAAGTGCCCCCAATCAATTTATTAAGGCGCCCGCCAGCCTGGATAGCCGCTATCTGCATGAGGATATTCCCTTTGGTCTGGTGCCGATGAGCGAGCTGGGGCGGGCCTTGGGTGTGGCGACGCCGGTCATGGACGCGCTGGTGACGTTGGCCTCTTCTATGAACCGGCGCGATTACCGGGCTACGGGCTGGGGACTGGCGCGTTTGGGTCTGCCGCCTGTGCGTGAGGCGGCGCTGGCGTTGCTCCGCTGAAGAGGACGGCCAACGGGCAGCAAGCCGGGACCAGGGCGGCGCTCACCCCTGCGCGCTGGTCCTGGTTGGAGCGGCGCGCAGAGCACTGAATGCGGGATCGTCTCACACTATGGAGCAGCTTATGATGGGAGCAGCAGCAGCAGGCAATGAGAGAGGCGAAGAGCGACCTGGACTGAGCGGACTGCAGGTCGCCGTGATCGGAGGCGATGGGCGCGAGCTGGAGGTGTTGAAAGGTCTGCTGGCCGAGGGGGCTAGCGTGCGGGCCTGCGGCTGTCCGCCGGCGGCAGCCGAGATCATGGGGTGGCCCCAGTGCCGGACGCTGGCCGAGGCCATTGCCGGCAGCGATGTCATCATTGCTCCGGTGCCGGTGATCGCCCCGGATGGGAGCCTCTACGCGCCTCAGTGGCCGGAGCCGCTTTTTTTGGATGCGACGGCCCTGGCCGAGGCGAAGCCGGGGGCGCTTTTGTTGATCGGTACCAGTACGCCGCAGTTGAATGCGCTGGCGCAAGAGCGCGGCTTGCGCATTCAGGAGTACGGCGATGACGATGAGCTGATGATTCTGCGGGCGCCGACGATTGCTGAGGGGGCCATCGGTCTGACCATCGCCAATACGGAGGTATCCATCCACGATGCCCAGGCGCTGGTGGTTGGCTTCGGGCGCATCGGCTTTACGTTGACGCGGCTGTTGCTGAATATGGGGGCTCATGTGCGTGTGGCGGCGCGTAATCCGGTGCAGCGCGCGCGGGCCTGGGAGTTGGGAGCGCGTCCTCTGCCGCTGGAGGAGCTGGCGACGGCGGTGGCTGACTGTGATATGGTCTTCAATACGGTGCCGGCCCTGGTGCTGACACGCGCGGTGCTGGAGCAGATGCGACGCGATGTTTTTGTGCTGGATATCGCTTCGGCCCCGGGGGGCACTGATTTTGAGGCGGCGCGCGAGCTGGGCATCAAGGCGATGCTGGGGCGTGGTCTTGGCAGCCGGGCCCCGCGGACCGCCGGACGCAGTCAGTGGCAGGGACTGCGTAAGCTGATTTTGGCAGCTCTGCCCAGCCTGCGACGAGGTGAGAGGCATGGCTGATTTACTGCTGCGTCGGGCGCGCCTGGCGTTGGAGCAGGTCGCCGGGCCTGACCCTGTGGATATTTTGATTCGCTCCGGTCAGATCGCGGCTCTGGCTCCCAGCCCGACGGTCGCCGAGAGCGACATTCCTGTCCTCGATGTGGCTGGACGCCTGGTGCTGCCGGGCCTGGTTGAGGGCCACATTCACCTTGATAAGGCTCTGACCCGCGATCGCATTCTCAATCGCTCGGGGACGCTGGCCGAGGCCATCCGCTGCAATCTGACGCTGTCGTCGAGCGTCAGCGAGGAGGATATTGTGGAGCGGGCGACGGCCACGGCACTGTGGGCCCTGCGCTGCGGGACGACGATGCTGCGCACCCACGTCAATGTCGATCCGCAGATCGAGCTGCGCGGCCTCCATGCCCTGCTGCGGGTGCGCGAGCGGCTGCGCTCGTTGCTGGATATTGAGATTGTAGCCCTGCCCAATCGCTTGCTGGGAGAGCAGGGACGGCGCGGGCGCGAGCTGCTGGCGGCAGCCCTGGAGGAGGGGGCCGATGCGATTGGCGGTACTCCGCTAGTCGAGGAGGATCAGCGTGGGTTGATCGACGAGGTTTTTCGTCTGGCCCGGCGCTATGGCCGTCCTCTGGATCTGCACATCGATGAGTCGGAGTCGCCTGTCGATTTCGTGCTGCCCTATCTGGCGGAGCGCACGCTGCAGGAGGGCTACGAGGGTCGGGTGGTGGCCGGTCATTGTTGCTCGCTGGCGGCGGTTGACGATGCCACCGCGGCGCGCACCATCGAGCTGGTGGCGCAGGCGCGCATCGCGGTAGCGACTTTGCCGGCGACCAATCTCTACCTGCAGGGTCGTCGTGATCGCCAGCCGATTCGCCGCGGGATCACGCGCGTCAAGGAGCTGCTGGCGGCGGGGGTGACGGTCTTCTGTGGCTCGGACAACATCAAGGATATGTTTAACCCCTTTGGCAGCCCCGATCTGCTTCAGATGGCGCAGCTGCTTGGCTATGTCGCGCAAATGGGCAGCCCCGAGGAACAGCGCTGGCTGCTGGAGAGCATTACGACGCAGGCGGCTACAGCACTGGGTCGGCAGGCCGGGCTAGGTGTGGGAGAGCCTGCCGATCTGGTGGTGCTTGACTGCCAGCGTCGCGAGGATATTCTATCGGATCTGCCCGCCCGTCTCTATGTGATCAAGCGCGGGCGCATCGTCTGGTCAACCCCTGGGGCTGGACTTGATCCGCTGGCGCAGGAGGCGCGTTGAGTTGGCCAGGATGCCCAGGTCGGGCAGGGACTGCGCCGCGGCGGCGACGATGGGCGGGAGCAGTCCCCAGGCGGCCAGGCTCAGCCCGAGCAGGTTGTAGAGCAGAGTGAAGACCAGGTTGAGCCGCACAACGCGCATGGTGCGCCGTGCGATTTGCACCAGGGCCGGTAGCAGGCGCCAGTCTTCGCGCAGCAGCGCCACATGGGCCGCTTCGAGGGCGACATCTGTCCCTACCACGCCGAGCGCGACGCCGACGTCGGCCTGCGCCAGGGCCGGAGCATCATTGATGCCGTCTCCTACCATGATGACGCAGTGCCCCTGCGCCTGATAGGCTTTGACGATGGCGATTTTATCTTCGGGCAGCAGCCGGGCGCGATAGCTGATTCCCAGTGGACCCGCCAGGCTGGCGGCGGCCTCCTCATGATCGCCGGTCAGCAGTTCAATCGACTGGAAGCCAAGGGCGCGCAGTTGGGCCAGGGCCTCCACCACCTCGGGACGCAGTCTATCGCTGGCCGCCAGGATGCCGATCAGCGCTCCCTCGCAAGAGACAAAGAGCAGGCTTTTGCCCGCCGCGGCCAGGTTTCGGGCCTCAGCGGGCTGCTGTCCCTCTGGCAGCAGGGAAGCATTGCCCACGCTCACCAGGCGGCCCTCGATGCTGGCGCGGACGCCCCGTCCTGGCAGCACTTCGAAGGTCTCGGGATCGCTCAGAGCCACCCCTTCGTCGCGTGCTGCTTGCCGTACGGCCTCGGCCAGCGGATGCTCCGAGTAGCGTTCGGCGCTGGCGGCCAGGTGCAGCAGCTGCTGGCGTGTCATCCCTGCTAACGGGAGCACATCGCAGATCTGCAGGGTGCCGCTGGTGAGCGTTCCTGTCTTATCGATGAGCAGGACATCCGCTTGCGCCAGGCGCTCCAGATGGGCCCCGCCTTTGATCAGCAGGCCGTGCGAGGCGGCGGCAGCGATCGAGGCCAGCATGGCGACCGGCGTCGCCAGCGCCAGCGAGCAGGAGCAGGCCACTACGAGCACTGCCGCCGCGGCCAGTGGATCGCGCCTTAGCAGCAGGGCCAGCAGGGCAACGGCCAGGACAACAGGCAGGAACCAGGCTGAGAAGCGATCGGCCAGGCGTTGCACGGGGGCGCGCTGGGCCTCGGCCTCCTCGACGAGCGCCACAATCCGCGCAAAGGTGGTGTTGCTGCCGGCCCGCGTTGCGCGAATGCGCAGGCTTCCCCCTTGCACGAGGGTGGCAGCAAAGACCCGGCTGCCCGGGGCGGCTTCCAGTGGGAGGGCTTCACCTGTGATGGCAGCCTGGTTGACGGTCGCCTGGCCGGCAACGACCTCGCCATCGACGGGGATGGCCTCACCAGGACGCACGACAACGATTTCGCCAGGGGCTACCTCTTCGACCGGGATAACTTGCTCTTCTTCCTCTCGGATGACGCGCGCCTGCTGGGGCGCCAGAGCGGCCAGGCGTTTGAGGGCCTGGCGCGAGCGCTCGCTGGTCAGGCGTTCGCTGTATTTGCCGACGTGCATGAAGAAGACCACGACGGCAGCCGTGGGCCATTGGCCGATGAAGAGGGCCGCCAGGACGCCGAGCGACATCAGGGTATGCGAGATGATGCGTCCGCGCCGGGCCGCTTGCAGCACGTCCCAGAAGATGGGGGCCCCGGCGAGCAGGGTCAGGCCGGCCCCAATCGGCCAGGGCAGGCGATCGGTGAGGCGATCGAGCAGGCCCAGCCACTCGCCAACGATGATCAGCAAGAGTACGGCCCCGAAGAGGAGGCCATAGAGGGTGAAGAGGGTGCGCGTCAGACGCCGCTGGGACTGTTCGGCGAGGCTTGTCGCTGTCTTCTGCTGAAGAAGCGGGGGTCTGGCCTGGTAGCCGGCACGTTCGACGGCCTGGCAAAGCGCTGGCAGGTCAACGCGCGCGGGATCAACCGTCAGGAGGGCCTTTTCGGCGCTCAGTAGTACGCTCACTTCGTGCACGCCCGGCAGCGCTTCCAGAGCCTGGCGCACGTGTCCGGCGCACTCGGGACAATCCATCCCTGTCACCATGAGTTCGAGCCGGCGTGTTCCTGCTGGCTCCATCTCCTGCCTCCTTCCGTCCTTTGAGAGTGCTGCTCTTGTCCGTCTTTTCTATAGAAGCACAGCCTGGGCAAGGAATGCAAGGCTTGTCATAGGCTGTGCTTTTCCCGTCGAATTTGTACGCTGTTTACCTCCGGTAACTTCGTTCATATCAGAAAAAGAGAAGTATGAGGAGAGAGAAAAGCCTATGAAGAAGCTGGTTGCCTTTCCCCTGGAGGATGGTGGGCAGGTGGTGATTGAGGTTGAGGAGCCGGAGCCGGAAGGGGGCGAGCGGGTCCCGGTCTCCCGCCGCCTGACGAGGCCGGAGCAGGCGTCGGAAACGCTGGAGAAGGCGCTGCAGAAGGTCCTACCGGCCATCAAGGCAGTGGCAGAGAAATTACATCATCTGGATCTCAAGCCCGACGAGGTTGAGATCGCCTTTGGGATCAAGCTCAGTGCTTCGCTGGGCGCTATTCTGGCCACTGCTGGCAGCGAGGCCAATTTCGATATTACGCTGCACTGGTACGGCAAAGATCGCCCAGTGCGCTAGCGCTGCTTAGTGGGCCGTGGGAGCTGCCGCACCGCTCCTGCGGTCCATTGACATCCAGGGTGACAAGCTGTATATTTGAGACGCATTCACCAGGAGTAATATTGACCTGTCTGGAATGCTGAGTCATCTCGATGCCAGCTTTTGAAGAGGCTATTCGGCGCGCTATTGTTCGAATCCTTGCTTCGCCCGAGCATACAAGTGTCTGCGGTGCCGGCTTTCTGATCGCCCCGCGCCGGCTTCTGACCTGTGCTCACGTGGTGAGCACAGCTCTGCAGTGCTGGGAGCCAGAGGAGCTGAAGAGGCACGCAATACTGCTTGACTTCCCTTTTCTCAATGCTCGTGAGCCGTTGCATGCCTCCATTGTCCACGTGGACCCTTCTCAACAGCACGATCTGGCCGTCCTTGAGTTGCGCGACCGGGCACCGGCGGAGGCCCGGCCCGTGCCTCTGAAGCGGTGTGGGACTTTCTGGGATCATCCCTATCGTGTGTTGGGCTTCAGTGATCAGTTTGGAGAAGGCGTTTGGGCCGAGGGCCACCTCCAGGGAGAGGATGGAACGGGCGCTATCCAGATGGCCAGCCATTCTGGTTCTGAGCATGTTATTCGGGAAGGTTTCAGCGGCGCACCCGTTTGGGATGAGACAGAGGAGGCCGTGGTTGGGATGGTAAGCGAGGTCATTCGGTGGGGCTCGTATGACAGCCGCCCCGTGATGCTGCCTCTACGGCACCTATGCCAGAGCTGGCCGGAACTCGTTACTTACCTCATTCGCGAGCCGTCTGCGCCTGTTACAGCGCCCCGGGCTCCTGCCGATCCTTTCATAGAGCAAGAGTGGCAGCCTGGTCAGCTCATCACAATTGACAGCGGGCAGTATCTGCTGACCGAGCGTTTGCGAGAAGAGACCAGTTCCGACCCGCCAGCCCTGGAGCGCTGGTATCTGGCTCGCCCTTTTCCGCCGAAGGAGCAGAAACGACGCCGGGGCATTGAGCATGTGCTCATCAAGCAGATCGTCCTTCGCCTCCCAATGGCAGAGGGAGCGCGTTTGTTACAACAATTGCGGAATGAGAGTGAGCTACTGATGCGGCTTCGAGCGGGTACGATTTTCCCTACTCTCCTGGTGACCGAGACCGGCTCCCAGAGCTTTACGCTCGTGCAGCGCTATCCCCCAGGTCGGCCTGTAAGTCGCTATTTCCCCGAGCAAGATCAGCCGGCTGACCTTTTTAGAGCGCGGGAGCTGTTACGTGCATTGCCGCCTTTTTGCAGTCAGTTGGCCGCGCTGCACCGGCTTGGGGCTGCCCATCGCTATCTTTGTGGTGACAGCCTGATCATGGAACCGCGCCGGCATGGCCCACCTGTCTTGCGCTTGCGTGATCTTGGACTGGCCACACGACCCGCCTGCGCTGGTGAGGGGCCCCGAGGGTATGCCGCCCCCGAGCAGCTCTACGCCCGCTATTCGATACCTGGCACCGACCTCTATCAGCTGGGGGCCTTGCTCTACCATCTGCTGACCGGCAAGTTGCCCGGCTCCTTCATGTATGGGTTAGCGCCTCCTTCCAGCTTGCAGCCGGAGCTTGCCCCGGCGCTCGATTCTGTCATCATGCGCGCACTTGCACGAGAGCCGGCGCAGCGCTGGCCTGACCTGGACACTTTTGCCAAGGCTCTCAACAGCGTCTTGCAAGACTGGTCTCGCGCGTGAGGAGGAGGCAGCCAGGGAATGCAGGAAAGCAGTTTCAAGCTCCGTGTCCTTGTGCTTGTCGTTGGCAAGCTCGCCCTGATCTTGCCGGAGCTGCGGCGGCGCTATCCCGCCTGGCCTGCCAATGTGGAACGTCTCCAGGAGGAGCTGGAGCGCTCCTATTCCCGGATTCCTGTCCTGGTGCGCCCTGATCGGGAGCGCGGACAGCCGTATCTTCTGCTCTGCACCGGTACCTATGCCTTGAAAGTGGTCCTTTCATCCCAAGGCGACGCCTACATCGTCCTGAGCCTGCAGCCGCTTGGCCACCGGGAGCATGATGCCCTGGCTCGCGGCGAGGCCCTCATGCTGGAAGTGGGAAGGTGGTATCTTGTCAATGGGTTTAATGAGATCCCGCGGGCATGGCAAGAGTGGCTCATCAATGACTATAAGCAAATCATCGAGGCCAGTCAGAGACATCAGGCGAGGCTGCGCGCCCGGCAGGCGGCCCTGGCAGAGGCCCTGCTCGCTCAGGCAGAACAGGAGGCTCTCACTCCGGCCCAGGAAGCGCTACTAGCGACCCTGGAGCGCACCATCCACTTGACACGCGAGATTGAGAAGGCTAACGAGGAGAGCAAACAGCCCATCTTCTACAGGCAGGTCGATGCCGCCGGTGAGGCTCGCTACAGCAGCCGCGATATCTATATATTTAGCTTGGTCGATCCTTCCCAGGCAGCGCAGTTAGAGCGCGGCCTCTTTCTGGCGCTGGAAGAGCGCAGAGAGCTACGCGGCCATGTCCTGGACGTTCAGGGCGATCGCTTCATCGTTCAGTTTGAGCACGCTATCGATCTCGATGATCTGCGCCCGCCGAAAGCCTTCCTGCTGCTTGGCAGTGAGGCAGCCTTTCGCGTGCAGCAGGAGGCCATCGAGAGGCTGCGCATCGGAGAGGCAGAGAATCCTTCTCTGCTGGCGGTCCTGGCAGAAGGTCGCTATCAGCCCTATTCAGAACCTCTGCCCCAACCTCACCCGCACCTCAACGCGGCTCAGGCGACCGCCTTCCGGCGGGCTTTAGCTGTCAAGGATCTGCTGCTGGTGCAGGGACCGCCGGGGACGGGCAAAACGCATACGATCAGTGAGATTGTGCGCGCTTGCGCCCGCCGAGGTGAGCGCGTGCTGGTAACCGCGCGTACGCATAAGGCGGTCGATAACGTGCTCCAGAGCCTTCCTCGGGAGCTGGATATCTTGCGTGTCGGTCAGGAGCTGCTGGTCTCGCCAGAAGTGAGATCGCTTTTGATCGATGAGCGCGCCCGTTCGTTGCAGACTAGCCTGCTCAAGGCAACTGCAGAGCTGCTCCAGGCGTACGAGAAGCTGGCCGCACACCAGGATGAGATCGATCGTTTTGTGGCACTGGGTCCTCGGATTCAGGCGCGGCTCGCAGAGCTGAACGCTGCCTGTAGGATGAGCTGGATGCGCTATAGCCAGGAACAGCAGCGCCTACAGGCAATGTTCAGCCAGGAGCGCGAGTCTCTCCAGCAGCGTTATGCCGCGAGTCAGCAGCAGCTGGAGAAGATCCGCCGGCGCGGTGAGCGCCTGACTCGCAGCGTCACCAGGGCCAGGAGTCGTCAGCATTGGCCGCTGCTGGGCGCTTTCTGGCGCTGGCGCCTGCCGCGCTTGCAGCGGCGCCTGAGAGAGCTGCAACAGGCTTTTCAGACCACCAGTGGGCAGTTACAGCAGCTAGCCTCTCATCTGGCTGTCCTGGACAGACGCTTTGCTCAGCTTGAGCAGGAGGAGCCGCTCATCTCTCTGCGACGCCGCTACGAGCAGGCAGCGAGCGCTTTCCAGCAGGAGCAGGAGCATGCCTCACGCCAGCTCAACCGCCTTCTGATGGACTTGAGGGCGCTGTTTCCAGCTCAGGAATTACCCGCGCTGGCCAGCGATTATGCTTCGTTGTTGCAGTCGCTACAGGACTTTGCGCAGGGCTGGTCGCTTCGCCTGCGTTCTCTCTTCACCCACCGGCTGCAGTTGTTACGGGACTGGCATCATACGCTGGAGGTTCGTCACCAGGACCTTTATCCGTCTCTGTTGCGTATGGCTAACGTGATCGGCGCTACCTGCATTGGCTCGGCGACGGCACGCATTCTTTCCGATGTGACCTTTGATCTGGTGCTTGTCGATGAGGCGGGTCAGATCAGTCTCGCTGATCTGCTAGTACCGCTGGTGCGCGGCAAACGCGCTGTGCTGCTCGGCGACCATCAGCAGTTGCCGCCGATCGTCGATCAGACGGTGCGCCAGCGCCTGGCTGCTTTGAGCCAACAGGCGGCGATAGGCGAAGAAGAGGGCGGCGAGGAGGCGGTGAGCGATATTGAAACGCTGCTCTCTAAGAGCATGTTCGAGATGCTGGTTGAGCGGGTTGATGAGCAGCATTTCGTCATGCTCACTGAGCAGTATCGTATGCCCGAGCGCATTGCCCGCTTTGTCTCAGCGCAGTTCTATGGCAACAGGCTTCGGACTGCCAGTCTCCCTCGTTTGTGGCATGCTCGCTGCGAGAGCGATCCTTTGTTTCCTGCCTCTTTTACCTTTATTGATACGGCGGAGATGGAGAGTTCCTATCGCATGGAGCGCGGCCACTATTACAACGATGCCGAGGCCAGGATCATTGTTGAGCTGGTGCTGCGTGCGCTGCAGCAGGGGCGGGATTGGCGCATTATTGTGCCCTATCAGGAGCAGGCCGCTTACATCCGCGAGTTACTCAGGCAGGCAGCGAGCGAGTACGGTCTTGAGCTGCAGGCGCTGATCGCGACGGTTGACTCGTTCCAGGGGGGCGAAAGTGATCTGGTGCTCTATAGCTTTACGCGCAGTAACCGCCGTCATGCGATCGGGTTTCTGCAAGAGCACCGGCGCTTGAATGTGGCGCTGACGCGGGCGCGTGAGCAGCTGATCCTCGTCGGGGATAGCGATACGTTGCTCAATGCGATGAGCGGAGGCAGGCCCGCCGAGGATTTTCGCCGGTTGATGCGGGATCTACTTGAGTATGCTCGCTGTCAGGGGGAATGCTTGAGTTTCCGCACCTGTCGGGCCCGCCTGGCGCGCGGCAGCGTGGCCTGAATGAAGCTGGGCAGCATCGTGCGGCAGGCGGGCGAGAAGCAGGAGAGGGGTCCGTCTGATGGAGACGAGAGGGGAACGTCTCAGGAATCTTTTTGTTTCTCCGAACCGCGTCGTCGAGATCGTGCAGGCTATGGGGGAGCTGGTGCCGCTGCGTCAGTTTCGCCTGCTGTTTCCTCTGTGGCGGGTGAGTATCAGTGGCCGTCAGTATGAGAAGCGCCCTTATGAGTTGCTGGAGCGTTTTCTTGAGCGCGCGATCGGTGAGGCGGAGCTGCGAACAGCAGCAGAGCTGGTGCGCTTTTTTGGGCTGCCGCCGGCAGCCGTTGCGAAGATGCTGGACTTTTTGCGGACGGTGGGCCATGTCAGCGGCGATGATGCGGATTTGCGTCTGACCGAGCTGGGACAGGCTTCGCTGCAGAGTGGGCTGTTTCTGCGTCCGTTGGAAAGTCAGCGCTTGCTCTATTTTGAGGCGTTTGATTCGCAGCCGCTGCCACGGAGCTACTATGAGCGTGAGTCACTGATTCTCTCGGAGGTGGAGGCGGAGGCGGCGCGATTGGGCGACCGCACGATGACGCGCCTGTACAGTGACTCGTACTTCGATCCTGAACGGTTGCGGCAATTGGCCAGGCGAGGTGACCGGGAACAGTATAATTTGCCGTCTGAGCTGGAGCTGGGGCCTAATGCAATCCGGCAGGTGGCGCGGGCCTATTTTCCGTTGACGGTGGTCGAGGCTCACGCTTATGATGAGCACTATCGGCATGCTGTAAAGAAACGCTATCTGGCGTTCTCTCCTGTCGCTGGTTATCGTGATCTCTTTTTCGAGCGGCTGATTCAGGGGAAGCCGGCGATTGCTTATTCGTTTCCTGAGCTGGACGAGGGCAACGTTCCCAAGGTCATCGAACGCTATGCTTCGCGTCAGGGGTTGCAGCTTCCGGATGAGGCGCGGATTGCGCGCAACGCTGCTGGCCTGTGGCAGCTTGTGCTCTCGCCGCGCCTTTTTCAGGCGGCCAGCACAGGCGAGCGGCAGCCTTTGCGCCCGAGCGATGTGGGCAATGTGCGTCAGGAGAATGGGTATTTTTTCCAGCTCTGGTGTAAGGACGAGCAGCTGCGGCGCCGTAGTGCTCTGGAGCAGACGCTGCTCTTTGTTGAGCGCGAGCAGCGTCGGAGACAGCCGCTTTTCCGCGGGTCCTTGCTTCAGGTAATGGGGCATATTTGTAAGCGTCTGGCGGTGCCGGTGCCGGATTGGCCGGAGCTGGTAGATTTTGCGCGAGAGCAGGGACGCGAGGACCTTCTTGAGGAGTTTGAAGCGTAAACTATTTGGCCGGCGGGCGCTGCGAGCGCTAAGGGAAGCTGATGGCTGGCCTCTCGTCTGCCGGCCAGCCAGGGATCAGTGCTATCCACCATTACAGACATCTGTGCTTTAGCCAATGGCTATGTGCAGTCAGTGATCTCTCGCCCTTCTCTGAGCATCCTCTTTAATCAGCTGTTCAGCATACCTCATTCCAGTATCCTCGTGCGGGTCGTCCCCTCTGCAATGTCACAACCTGTACTATCTGGAATACGAGCAAGACCTTTCAGTATCCTCGGTACAGATCGTCCCCTCTGCAACATTTCTGCAGCCAGCAAGTAGATGCTTCCTTTAAGTCTTTCAGTATCCTCGTGCGGATCGTCCCCTCTGCAACTGCTAAGAGACCTCCTCTGGGCCTCAAGCAGTTCTCTTTCAGTATCCTCGTGCGGATCGTCCCCTCTGCAACGCCTACCCGTCAGCAATGCGCATGTTGCCCTCACTGCACTTTCAGTATCTTCGTGCGGTTCGTCCCCTCTGCAACCAGGTCACGCGGTTTCTGGGCTTCCATAGCCCTGCAGCTTTCAGTATCCTCGTGCGGTTCGTCCCCTCTGCAACTAATGCGGCTCGGTGGATCGGTCATGCGGAGAATCCAGAGCCTTTCAGTATCCTCGTGCGGTTCGTCCCCTCTGCAACCAGGTCACGCGGTTTCTGGGCTTCCATAGCCCTGCAGCTTTCAGTATCCTCGTGCGGATCGTCCCCTCTGCAACTCTTAAGAGCGCCAGGCGATGATGGTCATGCTGGATCCTTTCAGTATCCTCGTGCGGATCGTCCCCTCTGCAACTCCCCCAGAAACCAACCGCCGCGCAATGACATGCACACCTTTCAGTATCCTCGTGCGGATCGTCCCCTCTGCAACGACGCTGGAAAACGCCGATATAGACCGGGTTGGTACTTTCAGTATCCTCAGGCGGATCGTCCCCTCTGCAACGCGGCTCAAAATGCTTTTGTTTGCGTGAGGCGGTTTTTCTTTCAGTATCCTCGTGCGGATCGTCCCCTCTGCAACGTGTTGTAAAGTGTTTGCGATTGTTTGCTATTGTCCCTTTCAGTATCCTCGTGCGGATCGTCCCCTCTGCAACTGAGTGACTCTTGACACGATGCCGTTCTTCTTAAAAGCTTTCAGTATCCTCGTGCGGATCGTCCCCTCTGCAACGAGTTAGCGGCCTGGCTGAATCGGAACGGATGGCATCTTTCAGTATCCTCGTGCGGATCGTCCCCTCTGCAACCTCCTTTTTCCCCTTCTTTCCCCCTTTCTTTTGGGGCTTTCAGTATCCTCGTGCGGATCGTCCCCTCTGCAACAATGCCCTACGTGCGCATGGCTTGCCCAATGATACA
>NZ_BDGT01000037.1 GCF_001748285.1 Thermogemmatispora onikobensis
AGATCGTGACCGAAGACTGGTATGTCGGGCGCGATCTGGTCGCTACGCATGATCTGCCGGCCTGGCTGGGACGGGTGCTTCCACAGGGGGTGGTCATGACCCCCCATACCAGCGTTGTGCGCATTGAGCCTGGACAGGTGATCGTGCGCGAGCGCTTCGCCCTGGCAGAGCGCGCCCTGCCCGCCGATATGGTGGTGTTGGGGGTCTATGAGCAGCCCGACCAGGACCTCTACTTCGCCTTGAAAGGGCGCCTCGCTCGTCTGCGCCGCGCCGGCGACTGCGTTGCGCCCCGCCGCATTGAGCAGGCAATCACTGAGGGACGCCAGGCCGGCTTCTGGGCCTGAGCATCAGCAGCCCACTCACGCACGAGTGGAGCAGAGAGCAGGTAAGCCTGCGCCTGAGCAGCACAGGAGGGTCCGCCAATGGCTGGCCAGTTTCAGTATTTATTTACGCCGCTGCGCGTTGGCACAGTGGTGATACCCAACCGCATCGTCTTCGCCGCCCATTTGACGAATCTGGCCGAGGAGAATCAGCCCGGCCCGCGCTTGACTGCCTACTATGTTGAGCGCGCCCGCGGCGGCTGCGGCTTGATCATTACCGAGGAACAGTCGGTTCATCCCAGCGACTGGGCTTATCAGAAACTGATCCACGGTTTCGATCCGCAGGTGGTTCCCGCCTACCGCCGCCTGACGCGCGCCGTTCACGACTATGGGACACGTATCTTTGCTCAACTGAACCACAACGGCATGCAGGCGAGCAGCATCTACTCGCGCCGCCCCGTGCTTGGCCCGTCGCCGCTGGTCGATCCGATCCACCGCGAGATGTGTAAGGAGATCGAGGCCGAGGAGATCGCCGAGATCGTGCGCGGCTATGCACTGGTGGCTCGCCATGTGCGCGAGGGCGGTTTCGATGGGGCCGAATTGCAAGCCTCCCATAGCTCCCTCATTCGTCAATTTCTCTCTCCTTACTACAATCGCCGCCAGGATGGCTACGGCGGCTCGCTGGAGAATCGCTTGCGCTTCGTGCTGGAGGTCATTGAGGCTATCCGCGCCGAGGTCGGTCGCGATTTTCCTCTGGGGATTCGCCTTTGCGGCGACGAGTTGATTCCCAGCGGCCTGACCTTCTCCGATGTGCGCGAGATCGCCCTGCGCCTGGAGGCTACCGGACAGCTTGACTTTATTAATACGAGCATCGGCGAATTTCATAACCTCTATATGGTTGAGGGGTCGATGCATACGCCGCCTGGTTATCAGCTCTTCGTCTCGGCGGGTCTGCGCGAGGTCGTGCAGCTCCCTGTCTTTTGTACTGGGCGCATCAAGGACCCCGTCCAGGCAGAGCGTATTCTGCGCGAAGGGCTGGCCGACATGGTCGACGTGGTGCGCGGCCAGATCTGCGATCCCGCTTTTGCCCGTAAGGCCCGCGAGGGACACAGCGAGAGTATCCGCCTCTGTATCTCTTGTAATCAGTACTGCATCGGTCGGATGGGTCTGAATCTCAGCCTGGGCTGTATCCAGACACCAGCTACGGGAAACGAGCTGCGTTTCCGGCCCCTGCCCCCACGGTCCTCGCCGCGGAGCGGCGTTCGTCGCCCACGGGTGCTTGTTGTGGGTGGTGGACCAGCGGGCATGCAGGCGGCCAAAGTGATTGCGCAACGTGGAGGCCAGGTACGTTTGTATGAGCGCCAGCCAGAGACGGGGGGCCAGATCAACCTTATTGTGCGAGTGCCCGGTCGCGTTGAGTTCGGCGATGCGGCGCGGAATCTCCAGCGCGAGCTGGCTGAAGTGGGCGTTGAGGTGATCACTGCCACCGAGGTCGACGCCGACTTTGTTCTGAGAGAGCAGGCGGACGCGGTGATCATTGCCACTGGCTCGCGCCCGGGGCCAGTTCCCGTGCCGGGCGGCGATTTGCCCCACGTGGCCAATCCCTGGCAGGTGCTTCTGGGAGAGAAAACGGCGGCTGCCGGCCAGCGCGTTCTGGTCTACGATCAGGTCGGCTTCCATCAGGCGACCAGCGTAGCAGAGCTGTTAGCTGAGCGCGGCTGTCAGGTTGAGGTGGTGACGCCGCAGTTCTACGTAGGCGGCGATCTGAGCGTGACCCTGGATATCGAGCTATGGTATCGGCGCATGCTGGCCCACGGGGCGCTCTTCACCCCACATCACTACCTGGCGTCCCTGCACCCCGGCGGAGCGACCATTGTCAATAACTATACCGGCCAGGCCCGCACCATTGACGAGCTGGCGCTGGTGGTCGTGGTCGCTCCCCAGGTCGCCGATGAGGCCCTCTATCAGGACCTCAAGGGGCGCGTTGCACACCTGTACCGCGTAGGAGACTGTCTGGCGCCGCGGCGTGTGGAGCACGCTATTCTCGATGGGGAGCGCGTTGGGCGGGCATTGAGGCTGGATGGTCTGGCTCCTGTCGATGGCGAGTGAGGGAGGCACTGGTTTCGCCGTTGGCTTCTCTTGCCTCGGAGGAGGTCCAACGGCTTGCCGATTTCGCCTTAGATGCTACAATACAGGGAAACCCGCCGTGCTGAGGCCAGGGCGTGGCGCCAGGAAAGCAGCGTTCGCCTGGTTTCTGGTCGCGAGTAGCCCTGGTCTTCAGCCAGTGGTGGGCCCAAGGCCAAACGCTGTTTGTGGAGTAGGTATGTCTGTTGAGCGTTCTTCCTTTTCATCAGAAGAACAGGGAAGGCAGACCCAGGCTGCCGTGTCACCGTCGCCTGATCTGGCTGCTCAGCTGAGTGCTGGCATTAATGCCAACTACCTGGTGGAGCCGCCTGTCCGGCGGGCGAGCGTTCCTCCTCTTCCCCCCGAACGGGCCTTGAGCCTGGCCTGGCTCTATAGCGCGCTCCTTGGCAATGGTCGCTTGCTCGTTTGCCTTGATGAGAGCGCAACCCCCGTGCAATGCTTCTATCCGCATATCGACGGTGGCCCTCATGTGCGTTCCCTGCTTCAGGGAGTCCAGGTCGAGCGCGAGGGCCAAGCGCCGCAGGTGAGCTGGCTCGCTGAAGAAGGCTGGTCGCACGAGCTGCGATATCTGCCAGCCAGCGCAGTGGTGGTCGTGCGCTCGGTGCAACCCAGCCTTGGGCTGGTCCTTGAGCGACGCCTCGCCGTCCATCCTGAGCGCGATCTTCTGGTGATTGAGTTACGCCTGGCTAATCAGAGTCAGGCCACGCTTCGCTGCAGCCTGGTCACCTACGCTGCTATTGACATCGACCTGCGCCCGGCAGGCAACTGTGCCTGGTACGATCCTGAAACGGAACTGCTGACTTTCTTCCATGCTGATCGCTACCTGGCCCTGGGCAGTGACTGGTCCGTGGCTGATTTTGCCTGTGAGCAGAGTCGCCCCGGCGTCGTTGATCTAGCTTTCCAGATGGCCGCTGAGCAGCGCTACAGCCGCCAGGAGTTTGCTGTTGGCCAGGTGGCGGCGGCTCTACGCCATCATCTCGGTGAGCTGCCTTCCGGGGCCAGCCGCAGCGGTGCTCTACTTCTCTCTTTCGGGCCCACTTTGGAGGCAGTGCGCACAACCCTGATCCAGCAGCGAGACCACAGCAGCCAGTTGCTTGAGGAGACGCTCGCGGATTGGCAGCAGCGCTGCGCGCGGTTCATACTCAGTGGTGCGTCAGATGAGATCAGCCGACTCTACGAGCGTTCGCTGATGGTGCTTCGCTTGCTGAGCGATCGAGAGACGGGAGCTATCCTCGCGGCCCCGGAGATGGACCCGACTTTTCGTTCAAGTGGAGGTTACGGGATGTGCTGGCTACGCGATGGGGCATATAATGCCTATGCCCTCGATGTGGCCGGTGAGCACGAGCGTGCCCGTGCCTTCTTTGACTGGGCCCTGCGGGTCCAAGAGGCATCTGGCTGCTGGTACCAGCGCTATGATACTCAGGGGAATCTGGCACCAACCTGGGGACTGATTCAATTTGATGAGATCGGCATCTTTGTTTGGGCCCTGGGCCAACACGTGGGTCTGACTGGCGATGTAGAGTACACTCGCTCAGTCTGGCCGGCTCTGAAACGGGCTGGCAGCTATATGCTGCGCGAGCTGGACCCGGAGACGGGCCTGGCACCGATCACGAAGGATCTCTGGGAAGAGTTCGACGGCATCAGCACCTATGCCTGTGCCACGACCTGGGCCGGTTTTGCCACCCTGGCCCGCCTTGCCACGCTCTTAGGCGCGGAGGCCGAGGCGCAGCAGTGGCAGGAAGCTGCCGCGCGCTTGAAGCAGGCCATTGAGCAGCATCTGTGGAGCGAGTCAGCAGGGCACTTCCTACGCGGTGGACGCTTGAAAGTGGCTCCGCTGGAAGATGACGAAAGGACAGCCCTGGCAGCCGATGAGGTAGCGATCACGATCCGGGGTCGACGCTGGCGCGCGCGCCTTAGCGATCCGACACTCGATATCTCGATCCTGGGACTGGCGGTTCCCTGCGGTGTCTTTGATCCGGCTGACCCTCGGCTACAGGCCACAGCCAGAGCTATTGCCGAGCGGCTGCGCAGTCCTGTCGGCGGCATTCTGCGTTACCAGGGAGATAGCTATCGCGGAGGTAACCCCTGGATACTGTGCACCCTTTGGCTGGCCTGGTACGAGGCTCTGACGGGAAACCTTGCCGAAGCCGAGCAGCTCTATCGTTGGGCCGTTGAACATCGCACTCCCCTCGATCTGCTCGCCGAGCAAGTCAGTCGCCAGGACGGCCAGCCTTGCTGGATTATGCCCCTTGGTTGGTCGCATGCTATGTTTGTGCTGGTTACTCAGGTGTTGAGAGCCAGGGGCCGGCTCCAGGTGCGGGCGCCTGGAGAGGCTTAAGGGAACGAGTGAGTCTCATCAACAACGCTGCAGATGATGCGGTGTCCATGCGAGGTGAGAGTGTGGCTGAACTTTGGGTCGTCCTACAGGAACAAGAGGGTCTGCCCCCTGAGTATAATCAGGAGGTGCTGGCAGAGGCAAAGGAGGTTGCCGGGCAACATCCTGGCCAATTGCAGCTTTGTGCGGTGCAGCTACGCGCTCCTCTTTCTCCTCCTGTAGAGGAGAGCACAGTGCCATTGTTCAAGGCAACTGTGCCTGAACGCTTGTATGTGCTGGAGCATCCCGCACTGGGGCGTTACACAACCGAGGGCTATGTTGCAGCGCTGAGCTGGCTCATCCAGGAACACGCGCCGGCGTTGATCGTGACCAGTGCGACTGTCAATGGCCAGGACTGGGCCCCGCGTCTGGCAGCACAGCTTGGGCTGCCTTTTGTGGCACGCTGCCTGCGTTTCGCTCTGGAGCCAGAGGCCCTGTTGACGCTGCGAGCCCTGTATGGTGGGCGGGCGTACGTCCAGACGCGCACCCGGTTGGGGAGACAGCCGGCGCTGGTGACCTTTGCGCCAGGCACGCGAGGTACACCGCCGGCGACTGGCTCTTCAGCAGTAGCAGACCTGCCTGCGCCAGAGGTGATCACCTACCAGCCTCGGCTTGCGGCTGAGGAGCGGAACCCGTCTCTGCAGCATCTTGGGATTGAGGCCCCCTCAGCAGAGGAAGTAGAGCTAGAAGCTGCCGAGAAGATCGTTGCTGGCGGTCGGGGTGTTGGTCGCGAGGGCTTTGCCGAGTTGGCCGCCTTAGCTCGTCTGCTAGGTGCCGCCGTAGGAGCCAGTCGCGTGGCCACCGATCGCGGCTGGGTTGAGCCAGAGCGCCAGATTGGAGCGACCGGCAAAAGTGTCAGTCCAAGACTGTACATCGCCTGCGGTATTTCGGGTGCAGCCCAACATACCAGCGGCATTCGGGAAGCCCAGACCGTTGTGGCCATCAATCCCGATCGCAATGCGCCGATCTTTGCTCTGGCCGATCTCGGACTCCTGGGCGATGCCAGAGAGATTCTGCGGCGGGCCATTCAGCTCCTGCAGGAAGAGTCGGTAGGGGTCTAAGCGCTTCCGCGGCTCTCTCCGTCCAGCTATCTGGCTCTATTCCGATTGAGCTGGCTAGCTGACTGATCGATGGCAATGGTCTTCTCTCTGGCTTTGCCAGTCGCCAGAAGGAATGGATACAATATATCAAGCCAGGAGCAACACATCCTGACAGACAATTCACGAGAAGCGAGGAGCAAGAGACATCGCCATGAAAGCTGTGCAGTTTGCTCGTTGCGGCGGACCCGAAGTTTTGGAACTACGCGAGGTCCCGGACCCTGTTCCCGCAGCAGACGAAGTGCTCATCGACGTGAAAGCGACGACCGTCAATCGTCTGGATCTCTTTCAGCGGGCAGGCAGCAGACCGGTGCCTGGCCTGCCTTACACGCCAGGTCTAGAGGCGGCGGGTGTAGTGGTTGAGGAGAGCAATGGCTTCAAGGCAGGCGAGCGCGTGCTCACCACGCGGGCGCCAGAGGCACGCGGTGGCGGTGGTTACGCCAGCCGGATCGCGGTGCCTGCCTCTCATCTGGTACGTATTCCTGATGATGTCTCGTTCGAGCAGGCGGCAGCGGCTGGTCTGGCAGCCTCGACGGCCTGGGCTGCGCTGTTCGATCTGGGCAATCTCAAGGCAGGTGAGCGTGTGCTCGTCTGGGCGGGTGCCAGTGGAGTCGGAACCTGGGCCATCCAGTTCGCCAGGCACGTTGGCGCCTGGGTTACGACGACAGCCAGTAATACGGAGAAGTCCGAGACGCTGCGCCGCCTTGGAGCCGATATGATCGTTAACTATCGTGAGGAAAAAGTTGGTCAAGTTGTGCGCAATGCCCACGGCGTCAATCTGGTCATTGAATTAGTCGGTACCACTCTACAGGATAGCATCGATGCCTGTGTGAACGATGGGCGTGTCGTGCTCATCGGTAACCTGGGCGGCCAGCACTCGACTGTTGACACGCAATCCTGGCGCCTCAAGCGGGTGAAGGTTATCGGCGGCGGCACTTTACGCACTTCCCCAGCCAATGAGCAGCGTATTCTGCAGCTGATTGCCGAGAAGGCGGTCTCGCCGATCATAGCGCGTGTCATGCCGATCACCGAGGTGGCCGAAGCCCATCGGCTCCTGGCAACCGGTGAGGTCACTGGCAAGATTGTCCTTCTGCATGCCTGAGCTGCTACCCGTAGCCGGGAAAAAGATGAAGAGGGAAGCTGGTCTGGAGCGCCGCGAGCGCGCCATCGGCGTTCGTGGTTCGATCTGATCCAGGCCGACCTTCCCTCCAGGATCTCAGATACCTCAGAGCGTTTGGCGCAGCGGCTAGCATTGTGGCTATCGGCAGCGAACGCGGCAGAGGAGCGCGCTCCGACGCCAGGCCCACCCGGCCAGGCTGGCACGTGCTGATCGCGAAGCAGCGGTACAGGCAGTACAGCAGTACAGTGTGACAATGAAAGCTGAGACAAAGCGATGCATGCGCAGCAGCAGTTTGATGTGATCGTTGTAGGGGCCGGGCCGGCGGGCAGCAGTGCAGCGTTGGTGCTGGCGCGCGCCGGTTTGCGCGTGGCCCTGATCGAGCGTGGCGAGTATCCCGGCGCAAAGAATGTCTCTGGGGCAGTCTTCTATGCGCCTGGTCTGCTGGCCGAACTACTCCCCACTTTCTGGGATGAGGCCCCTTTCGAGCGCTATATTACGCGCCGAGTCTTGACTTTCCTGGGGAGGGAATCCGCCTTCTCACTCGACTTTCACACCCGCCATTTCGCTCTCCCCCCTTACAATGGGGTGACGGTCCTGCGCCCCAAGTTTGACCGCTGGCTGGCTGGCAAGGCTGTCGAGGCCGGCGCTCTGCTCATTACTTCGACAGTTGTCGATGACCTGCTCTACGAGGGAGAGCGCGTCATCGGGGTTCAATGCCGACGCGACGACGGTGCCCTCTATGCTCCTGTGGTCATTGCTGCTGACGGCGCCAATTCCTTCCTGGCCAAAAAAGCCGGCTTGCAACGAGAGTTCTCCGCTGAAGAGATGAGCCTGGGCGTGAAGGAGGTGCTCCGCCTGGGAGTACGTACCATCGAGGAGCGTTTTCATCTGACGGGCGATGAGGGAATGGCCAGCGAGTATGTGGGCGAGGCCACAGGCCCCATCAAAGGAGGGGCTTTTCTGTATACCAATCGGGAAACACTCTCGCTCGGAATCATTGTCCAGATCGCCTCTCTGGCTCAACAGCGAATCAGACCCTACGAGCTGCTCGACCGCTTCAAGCAGCATCCGGCGGTCGCCCCCCTGGTGCGCGATGGCGTGACACTGGAGTACTCGGCCCATATGATTCCCGAAGGAGGCTGGCAGCTTGTCCCTCGCCTGGCACGCGCCGGCCTGCTGGTGGCTGGCGATGCCGCAGCCCTGGTCTTCGCCGCCGGCATCTTTCTGGAAGGTATGAATTTCGCTGTGGCTTCCGGCCTGGCTGCCGCTGAAACGGCCCTGGAGGCCCACCGGAACAGCGATTTCTCTGCAGCAACCCTTTCAGGCTATCGGAAACGCCTGGAGCAGTCTTTTGTGCTGCAGGATCTGCGACGCTTTCGCCTGACTCCCGCCTTTGTCAATAATGAACGCCTGCAGAATCTTTATCCTGAACTACTATGTCAGGCAGCTGAACAGGTCTTTCGCTCGGAGGGCAGGCCGCGCAAGAAGCTGGGGTCCACGATTCTGACGACGCTGCGCAGTAAGGTCTCTCTGTGGACGCTCCTGCGCGATGGGTGGCAGGCAGGCCGCGCGCTCTTCTTTTGAATGAGCAGTCAGGCGCGCTTTGCCCGTCCTGCTCTGTTTGTGAGTGCGCCTGAGAAGTGCATGGAGTAGATGTGACTATGCAAGAGCTAGCATCTGAGTCAGTGGTGACGCAGCCTATCGAAGAGCGGCTGGAACTGGTGCGTTTCAAGGTCGACAAGAGGCCACACATTCGCGTTCATACAGAGGCCTGCCGGGGCTGTGACCTGACTCCCTGCGTCTATGTCTGTCCGGCGGGGCTGTTCGAGATTCTTGGGGGCGAGATGCATTTCTCCTACGAGCATTGCCTGGAGTGCGGGACGTGCTATGTGGCCTGCGAGCGCAAAGCCATTGAGTGGGAGTATCCCCGCGGAGGCTGGGGCGTGAGTTTTCGCGCCTCATAAGAGGCTCTCTGGTTCAGACTTTTTCGAAGGAAAGGATCACAAACAAAGGAGAGACCATGCGCATCGCTGTCTGCCTGAAGCAGGCTCCTGACTGTAGTTCGGTCTATGTTGATCCCGTCAGCGGCGAGGTGGATAGGGAGCGCTTCGTTCAGACGTTGAACGCCGCTGATGCTTGTGCGCTGGAGGCAGCCCTGCGTTTGAAAGAGCAACGAGGCGGATCGGTTTTCGCTCTCACGTTGGGACCAGACGAGAGCGATGAGGTGCTGCGCGTCGCTTTAGCGATGGGGGCCGATACCGTCGAACGCCTCTGGCATCCGAGCGCTGTCGATTGGGGTCCGCTAAGGATTGCAGCCGCCCTGGCAGCGCGCTTGCGCGCTGACTCTTCTTCCTTGCCCGACTTGATCTTCTGCGGGGAACAGAGCAGCGACTGGGCCTCCGGGACAGTGGGGCCAGCGCTGGCCGCCTACCTGGGTTTGCCCCAAATTACGGGTGTGATCGGGCTGGAGCCGCAGCAAGACCCTTCTGGCCAGCTCCTTCTACGGGTCACTCGCCGTCTCGAGCGTGGCTATCGCGAGCGGTTGCTGGCCAGGCTCCCCCTGTTGCTCACGGTTCATGAGACGCTCAACGAGCCGCGCTATCCTTCGTTGCCTGCCCATCTAGCAGCGTTGCAAGCTACGATCACTGTGCGCGATCCGCTGAGTCTGCCTCAGTTTGTCACTGATGAGGAGGCAGAGGAGACAACAATCGTTGAGGTGCGAATGCCGCGTCCACGGCCACATCGCCTGTCTATTCCCGATAGTCAGCTAAGTCCTTTTGAGCGCATTGGAGAGATCGTCTCTGGTGGTACGTCCCGGCGGCAGACTCGTCTGGTCGAGGGGCAGCCAGAAGAGCTGGCCCATGAATTGGTGCGCTTTCTGAGGGAACGAGGCTTTGTTTGAAGAAGCTGTTCGCTGCCTGTTCATCTAGAGCAGAGGACGAGCAAGCTGTGGCAAGGATCACCCCCACTGTCCTGGCGGGGCATATGCTCCGCCAGGAGTGAGGGATTGTCTGTCTCCATCCCCAGGGCTGGGACTGGCTCAGGGTGTGACCCCCAGGTCCTTACGGATAAGAAGCCCCATCGGATAATAGCCGGCGTCCTCTCCTATGGGCTGACGCTGCCACCACCAGGCCCAGATGCGTTCGGCGGCCAGCACTGGATTGAAGTGCGCCCCCGGCGGCGGATTGTCTCCATAGCTGAGCCACAGCAGCGGCCCTACTCCAACATAGGGGGCCGGCGGCCCACATTGCTGCTTGGCGCTGGGAATGCAGGGAGGCGGCATGTAACCCTGATCCCACCACGAGCGCATCTGATACTGATGATAGAGGTAATCGCCATTGGGGCCAGCGTATTGCTGTGGGAGACCGTTGGCGATACTATCGCCCCCCGCAATGATAACAGGAATGTTTTTAGCTATGGCCGGGCAGCCATTGGGATACTCCAGACAAACGTTGGGATAGTCGCGCAGGTACCAGATCAGCGGCCAGGTTGCATCATCGGTGAGTCCGATGGCGAGCTGATGGCGACCGCCATCCAGCTTGCGATCCAGCTCGTCAATCTTGGCCATCACCCTGTTTACATCCACCGTCGTCTGCACATAAATCAGCATCTCATGCGGCGCATCCGCCTCGTAGACATACGTCACTTCGTACATATTGTGCACCGTCGGCACCAGCAACACTATCCCCGCCAACACCGTCAGCAGCCCCCACTCCAGCCTCCCTCTCCCCCCTCTCTCCTCCCTCGGCTCCCACTCCTCTCTCCTCTCTCGCCAGCGCTTCCAGCCTTCCTGCAGCCAGCTCACCACCAGCTGCACCCCCGGCTCCAGGCCAATCCCCGCCAGCAGCAGCAACGGCAAAGTGATATGGATCGTCAACCACGGCATCTTCTCCGCCGCCCACGAGTACAGCACCAGGTTCCCCACGCACCAGTACACCAGCCACAACCGCAGCCGCGTCGGCCTCAGCAAACAGCGCACCAGTCCCACTATCCCAAAGACCACCCCCACCTGCTCATAGAGCGGGATCAGCAGCAGATAGTAGTACCACGGCTGCCCTCCTCGCGCAACCTGCTGCTGCTCAAGCCAGTAGTAGATACCGGCCCAGATGCCATCGCCAATGCCGCCCCTGATATTGGTAAAGAGGACCGTAAAGAGGACCAGGAAGACGGCCCAGAAGAGCAAGAGCCCAAAGAACCAGTGCGTCCAGGGCATCTTCACCAGCGTCGCCAGCACCGGCTGCCTCTCCTCATCCACCCAGCGCGCGAGACCACGCCGCTGCCGTTGACGAGCTGCCTCCACTGCCGCCTCCCCCTGGAACATCTCCCGCAGCAAGATCACCAACACCACCAGACCCAAAGCGATGCCCAGCCAGGGAATCACCTGCACGGTGCGATCCTTCAACGCTGCCACGAAGGCGTCGGATACTTGTTGATGGGTTGTAATGTAGATCGAGAGATTATGAAGCCAGCGGAAGAGCAGGAGCGCCACCACTCCACCGATCAGGGCATAGGCCAGCAGCAGTAACGGCGCCCACGTCCTCGGCAGCCAGCCCGGCTCTCCCTCCACCTTCTCCCTCAGTCCCCAACGACTCCCCAGCTCCCATACCAGCACTCCCCCCCCATAGCTGCCCACCACCGCTATCGTCAAAAACGTCGCCTCCTTCGTCGCATACGACAACGCCAAGCCCAGCACCCCCACCAGCAGCCAGCCCAGCTTCCTCTCTTGCCCATACCTCACCAGTCCCACCACCAGCAACAGCGTGAAGCAAGCCATGTAGATATCCTCGCGCGCAAACCGCGAGTAGTACACCAGGCTCGGCGACACCGCCAGCAGCACCGTCGCCAGCCAGGCCGCTAGCCGCCCTAGCGAACGCCTCAACAGATACGGCAGCCCCACCATCACCGTTCCCAGCGTCGCCGCCAGCAGACGCACCGTCGTCGTATTCACCCCGTTATCGGGCACACCCACCAGCTGCGCCAGCTTGTAGACCAACGCCATCGCATGAAACTGAAATGGTCCATGCAACAGCGGGTCATAGTGATAGCAATCGCCGAAGGCGAAACAATGCTCCCAGTTCGCAAGCTGATTCATCAGCTGAAGGGAGAAGTAGGCGTGGAGACTCTCATCGTGGTGCAGCGGGCGGACTCCCAGATCCCAGAAGCGCAACACTGCCGCCACCACCAACACCACCCCATACGCCACCCACTCTAGAATCTGCCCACGGCTAACGGTTTTCGCCCGGTCAGCACCACCACGAGCCTGAGAGAGAGGCTGGTCATCCTGACCTGCTTCGACAGGCTGCACAGCTTCTTGCGTGCTCACAGGCGTATTCTCCTGCTCTTGAATCTCAACGGGCAGCTGTTGAGACCCAGATGACGTTGCCTCAGCGCATTCTTCAGCAGGAGATCGCGCATGCTCTCCTTTCAAGTCCAAGTGAGGTCTCCTTCCAGCGTAGAGTCAAAGTTGGTACTGCCTGATTCAGCCTTTCCCGCGTCAGGCCCCGTTCTACTCACTCAAGGCCCTTATTGGGTGCTGGCCACTCATGGAGCAACACCCAGGCCCTTCTTAATAAAGAGGCCCATATCGTAAGCACCATCGGTCGCCCCAAAGGGCTGGCGCTGCCACCACCAGGCCCAGATGCGTTCGGCGGCCAGCACTGGATTGAAGTGCGCCCCCGGCGGCGGATTGTCTCCATAGCTGAGCCACAGCAGCGGCCCTACTCCCCCCCAGGTTTGCTGTCCTGCGCAATTATCGTTAGCCTTGCTCGGCAGACACGGGGGCGGTTTATAGCCTTCATCCCACCACGTACGCATGTGGTACTGATGGAAAAGATAGGCGCCCGTATGCGTGGCGGTATCAGCATACTGGGTCTCAGCCAGATAGAGATTGTCCCCCCCGGCAATAATGACAGGGTAGCTACTGGGATTAGGGCAATCTGCAGGGTAATTATAGCAGGCATGGGGATAGTCGCGCAGGTACCAGATAAAAGGCCAGATTGCATCGTTCATGACGCCGATGGCGAGCTGATGGCGACCGCCATCCAGCTTGCGATCCAGCTCGTCAATCTTGGCCATCACCCTGTTTACATCCACCGTCGTCTGCACATAAATCAGCATCTCATGCGGCGCATCCGCCTCGTAGACATACGTCACTTCGTACATATTGTGCACCGTCGGCACCAGCAACACTATCCCCGCCAACACCGTCAGCAGCCCCCACTCCAGCCTCCCTCTCCCCCCTCTCTCCTCCCTCGGCTCCCACTCCTCTCTCCTCTCTCGCCAGCGCTTCCAGCCTTCCTGCAGCCAGCTCGCCACCAGCTGTACCCCCGGCTCCAGGCCAATCCCCGCCAGCAGCAGCAACGGCAAAGTGATATGGATCGTCAACCACGGCATCTTCTCCGCCGCCCACGAGTACAGCACCAGGTTCCCCACGCACCAGTACACCAGCCACAACCGCAGCCGCGTCGGCTTCAGCAAACAGCGCACCAGTCCCACTATCCCAAAGACCACCCCCACCTGCTCATAGAGCGGGATCAGCAGCAGATAGTAGTACCACGGCTGCCCTCCTCGCGCGACAGCAATCTGCTCGATCCAATAGTACAGACCCCCCCAGATACCATCACCAATGCCAGCCCTGACATTGGTAAAGAGGACCGTAAAGAGGACCAGGAAGACGGCCCAGAAGAGCAAGAGCCCAAAGAACCAGTGCGTCCAGGGCATCTTCACCAGCGTCGCCAGCACCGGCTGCCTCTCCTCATCCACCCAGCGCGCCAGTCGCAAACGCCATCCTCCACGGCCAGCCTTCACTGCCGCCTCCCCCTGGAACATCTCCCGCAGCAAGATCACCAACACCACCAGACCCAGCGCCACCCCTAGCCAGGGGACGACCAGGGACGTATCGTCCTTCAGCACAGCGACAAATTCATCGGAGACGCCCTGGTGAGCAGCAATATAGAACGAGAGATTATGTAGCCAACCCAGAAGCCATTTGGCCAGAACGGCCCCGACCAGAGCATAGGCCAGCAGCAGCAACGGCGCCCACGTCCTCGGCAGCCAGCCCGGCTCTCCCTCCACCTTCTCCCTCAGTCCCCAACGACTCCCCAGCTCCCATACCAGCACTCCCCCCCCATAGCTGCCCACCACCGCTATCGTCAAAAACGTCGCCTCCTTCGTCGCATACGACAACGCCAAGCCCAGCACCCCCACCAGCAGCCAGCCCAGCTTCCTCTCTTGCCCATACCTCACCAGTCCCACCACCAGCAACAGCGTGAAGCAGGCCATGTAGATATCCTCGCGCGCAAACCGCGAGTAGTACACCAGGCTCGGCGACACCGCCAGCAGCACCGTCGCCAGCCAGGCCGCTAGCCGCCCTAGCGAACGCCTCAGCAGATACGGCAGCCCCACCATCACCGTTCCCAGCGTCGCCGCCAGCAGACGCACCGTCGTCGTATTCACCCCGTTATCGGGCACACCCACCAGCTGCGCCAGCTTGTAGACCAACGCCATCGCATGAAACTGAAATGGTCCATGCAACAGCGGGTCATAGTGGTAGCTCAAGATATTCAGCGACAGCTGAAGGGAGAAGTAGGCGTGGAGACTCTCATCGTGGTGCAGCGGGCGGACTCCCAGATCCCAGAAGCGCAACACTGCCGCCACCACCAACACCACCCCATACGCCACCCACTCCAGAATCTGGCTGCGGGACGGTCTTTGACGGCGCATAGCACGTCCGGGAGGCCAGTGACTCGCCATCCTCTCCTGTTCAAGCGAGTCCGTCTGCTCAGCAACCACTCCAGCCAGCAGCTCGCTCTGATCCGACTGACTATCTACAGGCTGATGCTCAAACCTCTTCAAATTCAAGGCCCAACTCCTCATACAACCTTCACCGGAAGAGCGGAGGTCACCCCTATGACAGCACGACCTTATAGATTGTCACACCCTCAGCGGAGTAGACGACCTGTAAGAACGAAGGGAAGTGACCAAGATTGATCGTCTGATACTTCGCCAACTCCAGCGGTCCCACATAGACATAGGTCACATGATAAAGCGTCAGCAGCGAGCGGACAACATTGGCTTGAGGACTGGTATAGATCGTTGCTACATCGCTGGCTCGTCGGTTAAAATCGGCGGCATAGGCCAGATTATTCAACCAATTCACCCGCCACTGATACTCATGGCCAACCCAGCCCATAATGGTCGGCAAGCCAGTAAAGGCCGAGACATGAGCGTAGTCGCTATAGTCCGGGCCAACCGCCTCCACAATGACAGGGTCGCCATCGACATGGGTATTCAGCCAGCGAATCGCTGCATAATCGCTGGGATCGGTCTGGGAAAGATAGGTCAGCCCATCCAGGCTATTGCTCCGTTGCGCGAAATGCTCTGTGCGGGCATAGCTTCCGGCCACTGGATAGACCGCTCCAGCCAGCAACAAGAGGCAAAGGGCCGCCGTCCACACCACCTGCAGACCCTCGGACAGCAGACGCTGCAGCGGCGCCACCATCTCCCCAGGACGCAGGGCCTCCAGGATAAAGAAGAGAGCAGCCCCACAGGCAATTGAGAGCTGAGCCCACGACTGGAAATAAAACTTAAAGACCGTATTCATGCGTGGGTAGCTATCGGCAAAAACATCGCGCAGATAGAACACCTCACAGCCGGCCACCAGAGCAAAAGCCAGCGAGCCAAGCAACAGGGTAAAAGCCAAGGCCCTATCGCGCAGGTGAGAGAGGACCAGAACAGCCCCCACTGCCGCCAGAACGCCCGCCGCCACAAATGTACCGCTATTGCGCATCAGAAGCAGCGTCAGCAGGCCCAGCAGAGCAATCACCCAGAAGCTCAACCACTGAGCGCTGAAGCGCACCAACCACTTGAGCCAACCGGGAGCAGAAGCAGCCGAGGTCTCTTCCTTCTCCGTGGCGGCCTCCTCCTCAGCAAAGGCGGGCAATCTGGCCACACCCGCCACCAGCAGAGAGAGAAAGACGAAAGCGAACAGGCCATAGATCAGAATCTCTTGGCCCGGGGACGAGCGATCAGCAGGACCAACCACCCCGATTCCCTGAGATGGCGACACAAAGCTCAAATAGAAAGGCAAATAGAAGGCCAGCGAGAGAATGATCAGGGGAATCGCCGCCGCAGCAACATCCACCAGGAATGTCCCCCGGAAGCGGCGCCCATGAATCAACCACTGTTGTAGAGCAATACAGACCAGGGTCAGGCCCAGATAGGTCGGATAATCCCAACCATTCATCGTGAAGAGGGCCCCGATGACCAGTGCTGTCGCGCCCAGGGTCAACGGCAGACGCCAGCCACGTCCAAAGATGAAGATCCCCAGCCCCTCACGTTCCAGGAAGAGATTGAAAGCCAAAGCGATCGCCAGAATCGTGAACGCCAGAGCCAGCACATGGGCATGGAAGCAGGAAAGCAGAAAGCTGAAAGCGGGGAATTCATTGATCGTCTTATCAACCACCCGTGAGGGGGCAAACCAATCGAACTGACTGAGGTCGCCATGATCACGCCACCACTGCTGCGTTGCGGCCAGATTGCCCAGTATCAAACCGAGCGCCATTGTCAGCAGTCCGTAAGGGATAGCTGCCGTCAGGCGCGGGAAAGTCTGAGCTGGCGCCTCAGCACGTCCATCATCAGGGGGTAAGCCAGCAGCACGGGCATGCCTGGCCCAGGCGATGATATTGCAGGTCACGCCGAAGAGGTTCACCGCCGTCAGCCCGAAGAAGACACAGATCCCTGTATTAAAAGCGATAGACGGGGATTGTCCCAGCAGCTTTGCCAGTACCACGATCGTAAAGTGAGCGTAGTAGTAGTAATTGATCGGGTAGCCAGCATACCACATATCATTTGGCGGTAGATGAGGACTGCGCATAATTGCAGCAATAAAGCCCTCATCCATGAACATCTCAAAGCCGCGGATATCAGGGCCATAGGAGCGAATCCAGCCGAGCAAAAAGACCATGCCCAGGAAGACCAGCTCGCAACCGACCAGATAGACCACATTCGCACGCACCAGCTTGAAGAGCGTCGCACGCATCAGCAGCAGGCCCGCAAGAGCAGGGATCAGCAGCAGCACGAAGACGCCGGCGATGAAGGCGCGGCTGAAGGGCCACGAATGGACGCACATCAAAGGCAGCCACACACAGAAAGCGAAGAGCGCCAGCGCCAGGGCCTTGCTAAAGGCCCAGCCGCGGTCTGGGAGGTTGCACAAGACCGTGACAGTCAATGGCAGGCAGAGCAGGCCCAGCAGCTCCACCAACGCCCACATCAAGAGCAAGTCAAGCATAGGAATACTCGATCAGTACCACCATAGATTTCTCAGCTCCTGAGCCACCTCGTCACCACCACCTGCAGGCACGAGCCATCTGGCGGCAGAGAATCCCTGAAGCCACCCACGCTCAGCTCGCCTGATCAGAACAAACACCCGCAAGCCACAGAGCCACAGACCTGTACGCCAGCAGGCGGTCGGCAGCACTTCTGAGCCAGCGACCGGGTCCGGAGCCAGTAGGCCCCTCAGTAGGCCCCTCAGTAGGCCCCTCAGCAGCTCTCACTGTCTCCAATTACCAACGAATCTAGCGCCCATTCTGTCCCGCAAGCGGCCTCACCCTGGGAGGATAGAGAACCCAACGTTGACTAAGGCGTCGAGAAGGCACAGCTCAGCGAACTGACAGGCTGGGGCTGGGGCCAGTGCACTCCAGCCACGAGCTTCTCAAAGAGCTGTTGCGGCGTATACGGATAGGGAGTATCACGCACAAAGACGCGAGCGACCGGATGGTCAAAGACCGAATAACTCTCATCGGCTCCGCTGTCGTCGAGCGTAATACCAAAGAGATGCGGACGCACCACAAACTGAGCAGCCAGACGGAAACCCAGCTGTTCACTAAACAGAAGCTGATAGTAGCGAATCGTGAGCGGATAGCGTGCAGGCAAGCGCGGGATCGACTTGTCGAGGCGATCAGTAGGCATCGTAATCGCATCGATTGTCGGCAAGAGCCTGGCCAGGGTACAGGCCTTCTGCGGTGTATCATCTCCATAGAGATCCAGGCCAGTTTGAGGCTGGCCAGCAGCGTTCAAATAGGTTGCCTGCCGATAGAGACCGGGATCGTGCCCATCAACCGGCACAGGTAAAGGATCATCCCACTGCTCGTAGGTCAACACACTGCCCGGTGGCAGATGCGCATAAATCCAGCGCGAAGCCATTACTCGCGTATTTGGCTCGCTATATACATTCAACAAAGCCAGCCCCTGAAAGATCGTGCCAGCCAAAACCACCCCCACTAGTCCATAGCCAACAACGCCCGCCAGGTGCCCGCGGCCCATTCCAGCCTTATCCTGGACCTGGACCCGGCTGCTCGTTAGCCAGCGCTCCAGCCAATCCTGAAGCTGCAGCAACAGAAGCGCGGCCAGCAAGGCGAGGAAAGGATAGAGCGGCAGCATATAGCGCATAAACTTGACGTAGAAACTGCCCGTAATAGCGCCGTAGATCACGATCCAGGAGAGCGGAACCAGCCAGGCTGAGAGCAGGCGGTGTCTGAGCAGATACCAACAGAGCCAGAGCAAGCCAGCCAGGGCCGCCAGACCCAATGTCAGGCCCTGGCCCCACAGGACCATATTCTGCAGCTCGTAAAGATAGGGGGTCGTACCAGCGAACTGGCGCACATAGGGCAGATCGATCAGACCGCGGGCCAGGTCCCCCTGAAACGAGACCTGCTGGAGAAAGTCCCGCGCATCGAGCAAAGCATAGGGCATGGTCACAAAGAAGACCAGTCCAGTCGTGGCCAGCGAGAGTGCAAACAGACCCCAGCCATGCAGGGAGCCTTGACGCCACCAACGCAGTCCAAAAGCCAGCGCCAGAGGCACGATCAAGGGAGCCGCGCTAAACTTAGTCGCGAGCGCCAGGCCATAGCCCACACCGGCCAGGAGTGCCCAGCGGAGTGGCCGCTCACTTTTGACCAGAGCTACACATGCCAGCACGGTGAGAGTGACAAAAAAGACCAGAATGGTATCGACGGCATAAAAATGTGAGAGCTGTAACTGCAGGGGAGTAAACACCATCAAGGCGGCAGTCAGCAAAGCCACCACCCAGGAGCGAGGCCGGCCCGGCTGTTCGTCTTCCACCAAGAAGAGCGCCAACAGAGCGGTGAGCGCAATGGTCCCACTATCAAAGAGGGCCGAAATCACGCGGCCTAACAGTGTGAGCGCGGCAAAATTTGCCAGAGCGGGGAAGAACGGCTTCAGGACCGTGCCCACCGCAGCCAGCAGATAGATCGGGAACGAGCCGTAAGCAAAGAACTGTGGATTCAGAGGAGAGTGAGCGGCGTCCAGAAACTGGGCCCAGCTGGTGGGCCGAGCGATCGCCACCACGTGAAAGAGAATCTCGCGCTCATCGGGATGGAAACTATTACCATCATCCCAATTCAGACCATAGAGGCGAAGCGCTAAGCCGAGCACCGTCAAGGCGATCAGCGCAAGTGGACGCCAGCGAATAACAAGCTTCACGGAGCGCCTCTGTCGTCTCTCTCTAGCAAAGATGCACCATCTATTGTCACCGCTGCCTACTACAGCAAGCTATCGTCTTTTTCCTGTGGTTGTGGCCTCTAGTATAGGAGGATTGCCGGCGGTGGTCAAGAGAGAGGGAACGACTACCGATGGTGGGGCCGCAAAGCATCGAGAGCTATTGCTTAAAGCGATGATCCCGAGTGGCGCCAGAAGTCGAGGGGAGATGCTGGTGAACATAGTCGGACTCCTTCCGCAAAATGGCAGCATCACTGCTCTCTGTCTAAAGGATACCACAGCTCTGGCAGTCAGGCAACAGGCGCCGCTTCAGCTTCACTCCCCCAACGCCCGCGGATATGCTACACTGCCTATGGGAGGGAGGAGGGAGTGAAAAAAATCAGCATCCTCATCACAAGCAGCGAAGCGGAAAGGAGGCCACGAGTGCCTGCACTGGACGAGCAGAGCCTGATGCCCGGCACCGAAGGCATAAACTTTTACGAGGCTGACCCCATCCTGGAGCAATTACTCCAGCGTCACCTCTCTTTCGAGGACTACGAGCGTGCCCAGCCACTGCTTCTGAGCATGGGAGCAGTGGCTTCCGAGCGCATGGATGAACTGGCAGCCATTGCCGACCGACACGGGCCGGTGCTGCGTCAGTACGACCGGCGTGGTCAGCGTATCGACGAAGTCACCTTTCACCCAGCCTATCATGAACTTGAACGCATTGCCTACCAGGATTTTGCCATTGCCGCCTGCACTCATCGCGAGGGCGCTCTGGGCTGGCCGGGGCATGTTCCTCAGCCCATTAAATTCGCCCTGGCCTATCTTGGCATGCAAGCCGAAGCGGGCGTCTTCTGTCCTGTTTCCATGACCGATGCCCTGGCCCGTGTTTTGGAGCGCTACGGCGATGAATTCCTCAAGCAGCGCTTTCTTCCTCATCTGACGGCCCTCAGCCTGGACCAGCTCCAGCAAGGGGCCATGTTCTTAACGGAGAAGCAGGGGGGCTCAGACGTCGGCCAGACTGCCACCATAGCCCGTCGGCACGAGATCAACGAGGGCAGCAGCCAGAACGAGGCCGAGTCGTGGCCCCAATGGCAGCTTTGGGGAGAGAAATGGTTTTGCTCCAACGTCTCCGCCGACCTGATTCTCACCCTGGCCCGTCCCAGCGGCGCCCCAGCCGGAACACGGGGTCTGGGCCTCTTCCTGGTACCCCGTCGTCTGCCCGATGGGAGGCGCAACGCCTACACCATTAACCGCTTAAAGGAGAAACTGGGCACCCGCTCACTAGCCACAGGCGAGGTAACCCTGGAGGGAGCGCTGGCCTATCAGGTTGGCGCTTTGGAACGTGGCTTCGTCCAGATGACCGAGATGATCAACCTGACACGTATCTGGGCAGCCATTGGTTCCCTGGCCGCCATGCGGCGCAGCCTGCTAGAGGCCACGGTGCACGCCCACGGACGCATCGTCTTCGGGCGCCGCCTCTGTGACCACCCTCTCATGCGACGCCAACTGGTCGATCTCCTCCTCGAAGTCGAAGGCTGTGCCGCGCTGGCCTTCGAAACGACGGCGGTTCTGGAACGAGTTGACCGCTACGGACGCGAGGAAGATCGCCGCCTGCTGCGCATCTTGACGCCTCTGTGCAAATACTATATCCCTAAGCGGGGTGAGTACGTTACCCTGGAAGCCCTGGAGATGCGGGGAGGCAACGGCTATGTTGAGGATTGGGTGAATCCCCGCCTGCTGCGCGATGCCATCGTTAACGCCATCTGGGAAGGAGCCAGCAACGTCATCGTCCTCGATGTCGCCCGGGCCATGAGCCGTGAGGGAAGCCACCAGCAGCTCTTCACCTGGCTAGAGGAGCGACTGCGTGCCCTTCAGGACCCTGAGCTGGCTGAGAGTGTTCACGATCTACAGACCAGCCTGCAGCACCTTGCCAGCCGCTTCGAGGCCCTGATGACCCTTGATCCTGACAGCGCCCAGCTCCCCCTACGTGGCCTGGTCGAGCGGCTGGCTCAAGTCACCATCGCCATGCTCTTGCTAGAGCAGGCCGCTACCAGCCGCAGGACCTCACAGCGAGGTGGCCCACGGCAGCGGCTGGTCGCCGAACTCTTTATGCGGCGTCATCTGCAGCCTCACCCCGACGGTTGGCAGGCGGACAACGATCGCCGACCGCTGGAGCAGTTTGAGGTCCTGATTCAGGGAGCCGTACGCTTCCGGCAGGGAACCTAAAAAAGAGGAAAAGCCTTCAGCGATGCCGGCCCGGCGTCGATGCGGGACCGGCATAGAAGGGCCGGCATCGCAACGGCAGACAGGTGACCATAGACGATCTCCGTAGCTGGAGAAGAACGAAGAACAGACAAAGGAGAGAGTGAAGCTCACAGAAGAACGGGACAAGACACAGAGATAAAAACCTCTGCCTCCACCTGCCCTTCAAGGCAGGCCCGGCGGTCTCAGTCAGACAACGGGGGAAAAAGGCGAGGCGCGACGGGGCCTCTGGAGACCCGAGAGAGGGCAATCGCAAGTACTCACTCAGGCCAACACGCCGTCGCGCTCCCCAACCAGACGCTGGATCTCACGCAAGCGCCACTCAGCCCGTTCCACATTCTCCAGAGCCTGGGCCAGAATGCGTTCCTCTAGGGAAGAGAAGGACTGCTCGATTTCGGGATCGATCGAGCCGCCAAGTAGCTCTAGAGCACGATGGAGCCTGGGATCTTCAGTTGCAGCTACCGTTGACATGGCGTGTCACCTCTCGATCAAGAACTGAGTCTGACAGCAAGCAAGTCCATCACAAGCCAAGAAATAAAAACCGGAGCTTCGCCAGTCTCAAGCTATCTCACCAGCCCACATGACAGCAGAGCGGAACCAGCTGAGACTCCTCCGATAGAGATTCTCGCTCCTCAACAAAATACGTGTGAACGCCGAAACAGGTTGCAGCCCCCGCACCACCGCCGACTTTATTCATAGTCTCCATTTCTATGATACGTCTGGCGCCAAAAACGGTATAAAGGGGCTACCGACATTCCTATCTGCAAAAATTCCAAACTGCCAGCTCTTCTCGAGAGGAGGAGTGGGGGAAGCCTCATCTCATGACGTCGCCTGCCACCCTCAACCTCCTCCCCTGTCGTAAGGCACGTCTACTTGACGATCACCGTCAAGTTCATCCCCTGGTGGATCGTACAGTAGAGCTTAAATGTACCAGCGGTGGTGAAAGGGCCAATTTGCTTGGTATCGTTGCCGCTGAACTGCACATCGATCTTGGGAGCACCGGCCTCGATTCCAGGCTTGGCAGTCCCGTTGACCCATGAGCCGTTCTGAATAATGTGTGGTACAGCGACAGTATTGACAAGCGTAATCGATTCGCCCTTTTTAATGGTGATAGAGGAGACCTCGAAGTTCGCGGCATCCATCTTCACCGTGTTCCCCCCACTGGCACTGCTCGCCGCCGAAGAACTACCGCTGCTGTTTGCATTGGCCGCAGTCGAGCTGGTCGTTCCAGGCCGCGTACAGGCCACCAGCAGCAGGCTCACCAGCGCCAGCGCCGTCAACACCAGCCACAGCAAGCGTAGAGGTTTCTGCTCCATAGCAACCTTGTAGCCTCTCAATCCTAGCCGATGCCGAAAGCAGAACAATCTGCACGCACAATAGAGCGCTGTAGCCCCTGGCTAGTGGAGCTAGAGGTAACGCTCTCTCTGTCTCTCGGCTCTTCTTGCTTTCGGGAATATGATACGGCGACTCGCAGCCCCTGCAAATCCGGCAAATACCCGATATTGCGTCGGGTATTTACCTGATCTATTAGCTCAACTGCAAAGAGCAGCATCCCAGCAGCAATCGCTACCCCCGCTCCTCCCCCCTTTGGCCCAGCCGCTAGCTCGTCACGAACAGAAGCCAGGCCCCGCTTTTACACCCGAGCGCGAGCGGCAGAGAGGCCGCCAGTAGCCTCGATAGGCGCTACAGGAGAAGTCGGTCCGACCGGCCCCACCTTCATTATCTTTCTCCAGCTTTTCAGGCTTCTTGAATAGCAGGACCGCTACAAGCAGCCTGACATTGATTTTGCAAATTTTCAACAAGCTACCCCTTCTTGCCCAGGCCCTCCTTGACTTCCGTGAAACAACATGGTATACTCTAGGTGTTCCTGGCAGGGAACATTTCCAGGGAACGACCCTGGCACAAGGCGCAGGCTTTGCTTGGAATCCCGAAAGGAGGTTGTATGCAGATGAAGAAACCGATACGCCTCTTAGGGATGGTGTTCCAAATTGACTAGGAGCGCCCGTAAAAGCGGGCTATCCGAGCCTCTGAGCGCTGCGCCATCGATCTGACAACCGCTGTAACTGCGAGGCTTATGTGCGGTCGCGACGACGGGGTGACCGTCGGGTCCTGGCAGGCGTAAACAGAGGGTATGCGGGGCATACGTAAGATCTATTTATGCCCCGTCCTTTTATTTTTGGGGGATTATACCCTTCTTCCATCCCTCTCCTACTCCCCGTCCTCTTTCAGCGAGAGCACCGCCATGAAGGCTTCCTGGGGAATCTCAACACTGCCTACCATCTTCATACGCTTCTTACCCTCCTTCTGCTTCTCCAACAGCTTCCTCTTGCGTGTGACATCGCCTCCGTAGCACTTGGCCAGGACATCCTTGCGCAGAGCCTTGATGGTCTCACGCGCGATGACGCGCGAACCAATAGCCGCCTGGATTGGCACCTCGAAGAGCTGACGGGGGATCAGTTTGTGGAGTTTCTCGACCAGTGCACGCCCCCGGCGATAAGCTTCACTGCGATGGACAATGATGGAGAGCGCGTCGACTGGCTGTCCGTTCACCAAAATGTCCAACTTTACCAGATCAGCCTCGCGGTAGCCGGCAAAGCTGTAGTCCAGAGAGGCATAGCCCTGCGTCCGCGACTTGAGCTGATCGTGGAAGTCCACGATCAACTCGGCCAGGGGCATGCTGTATGTCAGCAGGACACGATCGGCCTCAATGTATTTCATCTCCTTGAAGACGCCACGCCGGGCAGTGACCAGCTCCATAATCGGGCCGATATAGCGGGCCGGTGAGAAAATTGACAGCTCCACCCACGGCTCCTCAATCTTCTCGATCTCGCCAGGCGGGGGAAAGGCCGAGGGGTTATCCACCTTGACGATGTCTCCGCCACGCTTCGTGACATAATATTCCACATTGGGCGCCGTAGCCAGAATACGCAAGCCATACTCGCGCTCCAGCCGCTCCTGGATGATCTCCATATGGAGCAGACCCAGGAACCCACAGCGAAAACCAAAGCCGAGAGCCGCCGAGGTCTCTGGCTCGAAGGAGAGCGAAGCATCATTGAGCTGCAACCGCTCCAGGGCCTCGCGCAGCAGCGGGTAGTCATCGCTATCCACCGGGTAAAAGCCGGCGAAAACCATCGGCTTGGCCGGTTTGTAACCCGGTAGCGGCTCAATCTCGCCCAGGGCCTCGGGCACGGTAGCCGTGTCGCCAACTCGACAATCTTTGACGTTTTTGAAGCCCGTGGCCAGATAGCCAACCTCACCGGCACTGAGCAGCTGGGTTGAGACCATGCGCGGCTGAAAGTAGCCAGCTTCAATGACTTCAGTAACGCTGCCGGTGGCCATCAGAGCAATGCGATCACCAACGCGCACACTTCCATCTACGATGCGAACGTAGGCGATGACCCCTTTGTAGCTATCATAGTGCGAGTCGAAGACCAGCGCCCGTAAGGGACGCCCAAGGTTGCCATGCGGCGGCGGAACACGCTCGACAATAGCCTCCAGAATCTCGGCAACGCCGATCCCTTCCTTCGCTGAAGCCAGGAGGCACTCGCTGGCAGGCAGGCCGATGACCTCTTCGACCTCCTGACGCACCCGCTCAGGATCAGCACTCGGAAGATCGATCTTGTTAATGACCGGGATAATGGTGAGGTCCGCCTCCAGGGCGAGATAGAGATTGGCCAGGGTCTGGGCTTCGATTCCCTGCGTGGCATCAATGACGAGTAAGGCCCCCTCACAGGCGGCCAGGCTGCGCGAAACCTCGTAGGTGAAGTCAACGTGTCCTGGTGTATCGATCAGGTTCAGCTCGTACTGCTCACCATTGCGCGCTGTATAGAGCATGCGTACGGCCTGAGCTTTGATGGTAATGCCCCGCTCCCGCTCTAGCTCCATCTGGTCGAGCACTTGCTCGGTCATCTCGCGGCTGGAAATGGTACCGGTGTATTCCAGAAGACGGTCGGCCAGGGTCGATTTGCCATGATCAATGTGCGCAATGATGCAGAAGTTACGAATATGGGCTTGATCCGTCATGCTTCAATGATGCCTCCGCACAACACTTCATCGCCATCAGCGCCGCCGTAGAAGACTGCGCCCTGTCCTGGCGTGACAGCCCGCACCGGCTGCTCCAGTGTGACAAGGGCGCGCCGGCCCTCTAGCGGCCTCACCCACGCTCGCTGCTCGCTGGCCTTGTAACGGATGCGGACCGCTGCTTCAAATGGTTCCGTTGGTACGTCGCCGCTGATATAGTGCATGGAGTGAACAGTAAAACTGGTACGCTCCAGAGCCTCTGCCGGGCCAACAATCAGGGCATTGCGCTCAGTGTCAATCTTGAGCACATGGAGCGGACGAGATGAGGTCACTCCCAGACCACGCCGCTGCCCAATGGTGTAAAAGGCCAGACCCCGATGCTGCCCGAGGAGATTGCCTTCACGGTCATAGATCGGACCAGGACGCGGAACCGGCAGGAAACTGCTGCGCTGACCTCCGGCTACGGCAACCTCAGCGGCAACCTCGCTGACCGCATAGCGCTGGATAAAGCCCCGGTAGTCGTCGCGCGCCACAAAGCAGATTTCCTGGCTTTCTGGCTTGCTGGCCACAGGCAGACCGCGCTCCGCCGCCATCGCCCTCACCTGCTCCTTGGTGTAGGCCCCCAGGGGAAAACAGGCGTGCGCAAGCTGTTCCTGGTTCAGGACATGCAGTACATAGGACTGATCCTTCTGCCGATCAACCGCTCTTAACAAGCGATACTTCCCCGTCAGGGGATCACGCTCAACTCGTGCATAATGGCCAGTGGCCAGATAGTCTGCCTCTAGTGCCAGCGCTCGCCTCAAGAGCACGGTGAAACGAATAAAGCGATTGCAGACCAGACAGGGATTAGGGGTGTGGCCAGCTACATACTCGCGATAAAAGTAGTCGACGACCTGATCCTTAAATTCCTGCTCGACATTCATCAGATAGAAGGGAATGTCAAGTAGGCGAGCAACGCGCCGGGCATCGTCAACCGCCTCTAGCGAGCAACACTTGTTCTGCACCACGCGCTCAACGCCGTCATCCTCCTCATTGCCAGGCTCGGCCCAGAGGCGCAGCATGATGCCGATGACCTCATGCCCCTGTTCCTTGAGAAGGGCAGCCGCCACTGAGCTATCCACGCCCCCACTCATGGCAACGACAATCCTCGCCATACTGCTGCTCCCCTCCCGCTACTCTCACCAAACTACGCGGCGCCGGATGCCCCAGCGTTTCCACCTGGGGAGAAGGCGCCACTTCCTCCTTTTATCTATCCGTATACATCTACTGCATCTGTCCGCCAGAGCAAGCGACCCAATGCCTCCACGATATCCCATTCACTGTCTCCACCCGAGACGATCCACAGGCACGCGCAGGGCCACTATGGAATCCGGAGCGCTTGCTCTTCGGGACTTCCACACGTCCAGCACAAACGCTATGATCCTTCCCTTCCTCCCTTCCAGGACCCCCTTACGGGCCCGCGCGGACGCTCTTGAACCGCTCCCCTCGCCTCTGTTGCCAGCCGGCCATCTGCTCTGGCCCGTTTCCGCTCATACCCCGAAGGTTGGCCGCAGCCAGAGCTTCCAGGGTCTGGAACTGGGGAAGCATCCCGGAGTGGGTCTTTGGCCTGCCAGCGACGGAGCGGCTTCCTCGCCTTGTCTTCCAGCTTAGCCGCCCGGACCTCGGACTGTCTATGGCTCGCCTCATCTCAGTCTTCTCGCCCGAACCGGCTCTTCAGAGAACGTGCGTGGTCGACACTTTAGGAGCGCCCTTTGCTTTCGCTCAGCGTAGCACAGGTTGCCGCCCTTGTCAAATGGATGGAGCCATTCGCCAGCGCGCTTCGGCCAGTCATGCTTGCTGCAAGCCCCCCTCGACGAGAGGGCTGCCATCGTGTATAATAGGCGCAACGTCAACAGACCTGGCAGCAACTGGCTGCCGGGAAGGATCGATCGATACCCGGGCAAGCTCGACTCAGCGGCAGGAGAGCGGATCGAGCCAGGCTCGTCGCGCTCACGAAAGCCGAGCTGGGGAGCAAGGCAGATCAGTAACGGAAGAGCAGCCGCCTTGGCTGAAGTGAAGATCTTGCGGCGCCGCGCCGACCGCAGCATACCTTGTTAGCAGGCTCCGAGAGACCCCAGGCTGCGGCAGCAGGCCCGTGTAAGCAGGAGTGAGTCAGCATGGCAAAGAAAGCAGGTGCACGCAGCGGGACACGGCAGAAGGCCCGCGCGCAGAAGCACATCGAGCTGGTTCGCCAGGCAGGGCAGGGAGAGCAGAAACAAAGCAGGGTTTCTACCCTGGAAGGCGCCGCAGCCTCACCGAGCCAGCAGAACACCTCGAGCACCGCCGTCGCCCAGACTCGTCCCGCGGAAACACATACGCGGGAACAGACGGCGGTTCCTGCCGAAACTTCTCGTCCGGTCAGCGCCGCTGGCAAGCTGGCTGCTCGTCGTCAGGCAGGCCGGGCCGCTCAGCGCAGCGCCGCCTTAGTGACCCCTGAGCACTACGCTTATGTCCGCCGCGATCTGGTGATGATTGTGATCCTGGCAGCTATCATGTTCGCAACCTTGATTATTCTCCATTTCGTGCCAGCTCTCGGCGGCTAGAACAGAACAGCAGCGCTCCCCCCATCGCGTGCGCACCCCCACCTGGCAGGCCGGGGAGCAAAGGCGATAGGGAAGTCGTTGCTCCCTCCAGAACAAGGCGCACGCCGATCCACTCAGCTCTCCAGCGCAGAGAAAAGAACAGAAGCACCGAGGTCTTTCCTCCTCTCCTCAGTGCTTCTTCTTTTTCTTCTTCTTCGGTGTCGAGGATATCTCACCCTTATCCTGAATGGCTTGCCCAGAGGCCGCACAGCCGCCTGCAGCCAGACGACCGAGCGGGGAAAGAGCTGTGCACATGCAAAGCTCGCGTTGCTCTGCCCCCTGTCCTGGCTGGCCCTAGTGCATCAAGGGACCAGTATTCAGCCCGGCGGAAATACCCTGGCGATGTTCAGCCGGGATTGTTACGCCCAGCACACGTTGCATGGCCATAGTATGCGAACAATGCCCCCAGTCCTGGAAGAAACGGCAGGTACAGCTCCAGACCCCATGATCATAATTGGTGGTATGGACATCGTTCTCGCCACGAAACTTGGCCTCGAAGCGTGTGAACTGGATACGCTCCGGCTCTTCCGCATAGCGCTTGGCTTTAGCGATCTTGCTGATCATGCTTGAATTCACGGTCGGTACTCTCCTTCAGGTATAGCAAGCACCACTTACTTCGCAGACAGATCAACGGTAACTGCCTCACGAGGCGTGGACAACAGCTCATGCCAATAGGTATGGTCTATCCCAATCCCATCAGCAATGTTCTCAATGCACAAGGGCTGATGGCCCGAGAGCGTGTCTCACCCTCCTTTCACGCGAAGTCTCGCCCCGGAGCAGAGGGACGATCAGCTACCAACACTGGCCCACTCACTTCTCTTCGCAATCAGATACGGAGGCCACCTGCGCCTGGGAGACATTCCCACGACGCAATCATGTGAAGAATCTGCGTAGAGTCTGGTGATGAGTGCATGTTGACCGTGATAAGAGAAATAAAAAACACCAGGGCCGAACCTCCCCAGTGTGTATGCATGCTAGCCGTTGGCAGTACGGGCTGACACGCCTGCCTTCCGCGACGTAACCCTTGCATCCTCTTTCTCTGAGTGCATAGGCGGCAACCCTCGTAATTGATGTCTTCCCCGTTGAAACTCTGCACCGTCCTGGTAAGACAAAGTATACCACAGATTGGTGTGAATGTCCAGGGGGAGAGATGGCCCCCCAGAGACCGTGCCAGACCCTGCTAGACCTTGCTCTGTTCCGTTTCTCTGGACTGGCCAGATTCACAACTGCAGTGTTAGCCACTTCACTGCATTCTCTGCCTTCTCTTGGCTACACTCATGATTGTCAGCGCCTGGCCAACCAGCGGAACACCGCTTGCTTTTCCGATGGGTGTATGCCGCTTGCTCGTGGCCTCACGTTCACCAGGCATGACCGACGTTGAGTGAGAAGAATTCGGGCGAGCGGCCAGATCCACGGCCATGCCAGCCAGGTCCACTCGTCGTGCAGACAATCACTGGCCAGTCTCGACCGATTAGGAGGAGAGAATCGCCGATGAGCAGCAGTGACCCCTTTCGAGCTGGAGTCTCTCTGCCCAGGTGCAGAGGTGCCTTCCTGGCTAGTCTGCTTCTGGCGCTCCTACTGAGCGCCTGTCTCTTCCCCGGCCCTGGTTCTTCAGAGGCTGATCGCCATGCCACTCCAGCAGCGACAGTCGTCACCAGACAGGCTCCTGCCCCCCTTCCTGGCAACCACGCCATCGTCGATCGCCCCATGATCCGCAATCTCCCCCCCGGTCAAGCTGTCCCCCAGGGTCTCGTGCTCTCTTTGACTATCAATTTGCTGTACAATGACATGGCTCTGGAGCGGACGCTCACTCAGATCTATACGCCTGGTTCGCCACTCTACGGGCACTACCTGACGCCGCTGCAGATTCGCCAGGCCTTCGGTCCTAGCGATGACCAGATCCAAAGCGTGCGTCAGTGGTTTAGCAGCCAGGGCTATCGCATCCTGGGGGTCGATAGTCTGGCCACCTCGCTGCAGGTCGAGGCTTCGGTGGCCACCATTGAACGTAGCCTGCATCTGCAGCTGCAGCAGTACATTCAGGAGACCGGTCAGCTCAGTCAGAGATTCTACCTGCCCACCGGCCAGCCGAGCCTGCCAGCCCCCATTGCCTCTCTGATCCAGTCGATCATCGGGCTGAGCACCTTTAGCATCTTCCAGCCAGAGCAGCGCTTCCGACCGCTGGTTCCAGCGGTGACGAGCGGCTCCGGGAGTTGTGCCAAGTATGGAGCCAGGCAGACGCTGACACGCGCCCAGCTAGCCACCGCCTACCAGTTCGATCAGCTCTATCGGCGTGGCCTGCAAGGCCAGGGCATGAGCATCGGCATTCTCGAATTGAATGAGCCGTTCGATGCGCACGATGTTGCCACGTACTTCTCCTGCGCGGGAGTCCAGCCCCCTTCCATCGAGGTGGAGAACGTTGTGGGAAGGGTCGCACCCGGACCAGGGGAGGGGGAGGCCGCTCTCGACATCGAGCTGGCGGGCAGCCTGGCCCCACAGGCTCACCTGATAGTCTATCAGGCTCAGGGGGCCTCGGTCCAGGACATGCTGGCCATTTTCCAGCGCGTCGCAGCAGAGAAGCGAGTGGCAGTGCTCAGCATTAGCTATGGAGCCCCAGAGAGTGCTCTCAGCGCCAATGAGCAGCTGAGCCTGGCACGGGAGTTGCGCATTATGGCGGCAGAGGGGATCTCCGTGCTGGTGAGCAGCGGGGACTGTGGGGCTTTCTCACAGCGTGTTCCCAATCTTGCCCTCGTGGAGATGCCCAGCGCTATTCCCTACGCGATCGCTGTGGGCGGTACGATTCTGCAGGTGAATGCTCATAATGTGCGTACTGCCGAAAAGGCGTGGGGACGTATGAGCGGCTCCGGATCGGTTTGCCAGAACGATTGGGGGAGCGGCGGAGGCGTCACTCAGTCCTCTTTCTTTAAGCGCCCTTCCTGGCAGGTCGGTCCCGGCCTGAATAGCCATTACGATGGGACAGCGGGCCTGATCCTTACCCCGAATCTTACTCCCGTGCAGGCTCCAAATGGCTTGCGCCAGGTCCCCGATGTGGCCGCCGCTGCCGACAACATCGCCATCTTCTGGAGTGGACGCTGGGTGAGAGCCGGTGGCACCAGCGCCGCCGCCCCCATTTGGGCCGCAGGTTTGGCTCTGCTGGACCAGGGCCTGCGCCAGCAGCAGAAGCCCCTCTTCGGCAGCACACCGACCACCTACCGGCTGGCTAACCATCCCGGGAGCTTCCAACCCTTCAACGATATTGTGAGCGGTGATAACGGCTTCTACCGCGCTACCCCCGGCTGGGACTACGTTACAGGCTGGGGCTCACCCAACTTCTTCGCCCTCCTCCAGTGCCTGCAGTCGGCCTGAGAGCAGCCAGCAGGGGCAGGGGCTGCAGAAAAGCTTCCTGCCCTTGCTCCTGCACCAGTAAGGTCTCCTTTCTCCCTCTCTACCCCCGCTTCCTCTTGACAGAAACACCGTATTCGTGTATCCTATCCGTACAGTGTTCAGTTTTCAAATGGTGTTAGAATTATGGAAAAGCAGCACCCAGGCAAGGCGCGAGAGCGACGGCGTGCTCGCACCAGACAGCGCATTGTGAGCGCAGCGGAAGAGATCCTCTGCGAGAAGGGACCGGAGGCTTTATCAATGCGCGAGCTGGCCAGCCGCATCGAATACAGTCCAGCTGCGCTTTACGAATATTTTGGCAGCAAGGAAGAGATCGTGACTGCTCTCTGTGAAAAGACATTGATAGGTCTCGCCGAGACGCTCAGCAAGATTCCTCCCCAATTGCCACCTGCCGAGCGCTTGCTTAGAGCAGGACTGGCCTATCTAGGCTTCGCCCGTACCTTCCCTCAGCAGTACCTGCTCACCTTTAGTAGCAGCAGGGGCGAGCAAGATCCCCTGCGTCTCGTCGAAGCCAGTCGCGCATATAGTCTCTTGCGCCAGATCATTGCCGATGGCATCGACCAGGGCGTCTTCCTTCCCCGCCCCGACTATAGCCTTGGAGAAATGACTTACCACTGCTGGGCTGTGGTCCACGGGATGGCGATGCTACGCCTTACGCTGCTCAGCAGCGAAGGCCAGGATCTTGAGGATCTGCACGAGCGGGTTCTCCGGGGCCTGATCACCGGCTTGCAGTGCCCCTGATTTTTTTGTGCTTCTCATAACCGAACAACGTTCGATTTTTGAGAGCTGTACGGGAAAGGTACAGAGTGCCGTTGTTACCAGACAAAGGAGAGCTTCAATGGCGCATTCCATCATCAAGCAACGCATGACCGCTCAGATCGAAGGCAGCTTTGTTGTCTTCCTAATCGGCATACGTATCAATCGGCCCTGGCAGCTTTACAAATGGCTCCCGGTCTTTGTGGCCATGCCACGCATGCTCAAGGAGCTTCAGAGGCAGCCCGAGCTTGGCTTGCTCGGTTATCATCTTCACGTCGGCTTTCCCATCAGCATGGTCGTCCAGTACTGGCGTTCTTTCGAGCAGCTCGCTGCTTATGCTGGAAAGCGCGATGCTCAGCACTGGCCGGCCTGGGTCGCCTTTAACCGGCGGGTTGGAAGCAGCGGCGCGGTTGGTATCTGGCACGAAACCTATTGTGTCGAGGCCGGGGCCTACGAATGCATCTATAACAATATGCCTCCCTATGGGCTGGGCCAGGCTGGTCAGCTCGTTTCCGCAGTGGGGCGCAAAACGACGGCAGCTGGGCGGCTTGTCAGAAGCTAGCGAGCCTGCTATGCTACAATAGATTGCAAGGCCCCAAACAAGAGAAGAGGTCAGGCTCAAGCCTGCCACAATGCCCGCGCTCCAGCTCTAGCTTCAGCATGGAGGGCCAACCGGATGGCGGACCAGCTTGATGTCGCGACTGTCCTTTATGCCTACACGCGGGGGATCTTTCCTATGGCTGACTCCCAGGGACAGATCCACTGGTATGCCCCAGACCCGCGTGCTATCCTCGAACACGAGCGGCTGCATGTCTCTCGTTCTCTACGCGCTACCCTACGCAAAGGTCTTTATGAGATCCGCATGGATAGCGCCTTCGCGGAAGTGATGCGCGCCTGCGCAGCCCGTGAGGAGACCTGGATTAGCGAAACCTTTATTCAGACCTACACTGAGCTGCACCATCTCGGTCTAGCCCATAGTGTCGAGGCCTGGCACGCCGGTCAGCTTGTGGGGGGTCTCTACGGTGTAGCTCTGGGCGGGGCCTTTATGGGCGAAAGCATGTTCTCGCGCGCCCCCGATGCCTCGAAGGTCTGTCTGGTAGCACTCGTTGAGCACCTTAAAAGCCGCGGCTATATCCTTCACGATGTCCAGTTTCTGACCCCTCACCTGGCAAGCCTGGGGGCCAGCGAGATCCCTCGACGCGAATACGAGCGCCGCCTGCGCCACGCGCTGCAACTGCCCTGCACCTGGTAGAGTAGAAATCGCAAAGAGGAGAAGCAAGCACAGGCAAAGAGCAGAGAGGAAGGAAGCCAGCCATGCGTATTGTGATCGCTCCCCAGGCCCTTAAGGGGAGTTTGACGGCTCCCGAGGCCGCCCGCGCCATTGCTGGCGGCTTTCAGAAAGTGCTGCCAACAGCTGAGCTGGATCTCGTTCCTATCGCTGACGGAGGCGAGGGCACCGTTGAGGCTCTGGTCAGCGCCACAGGCGGTCAGCTTTTGCATGCGCAGGTTACGGGGCCTCTGGGCGAGCCAGTGGAAGCGACCTTCGGGCTGCTCGGGGATGGGCAGACGGCGGTGATTGAGATGGCCGCCTGCGCTGGGTTGCCACTGGTTCCCCCGGAGCGACGCGATCCTCGCCTGACTACAACGTACGGGGTAGGTGAGTTGATTCGCGCCGCCCTGGACAGCGGTTGCCGTCATTTGATCATCGGCATCGGCGGCAGTGCGACAAATGACGGCGGGGCCGGCATGGCTCAGGCTCTTGGGGTCCGTTTGCTGGATGCAGAGGGGAAGGATCTTCCCTACGGCGGGGCCGCCCTGGCAGGTCTGGCACGCATCGTGCCCGATGGCATTGACCCACGCCTGCAGGAGTGTCGTATTGAGGTCGCCTGCGATGTGACCAATCCTCTCTGTGGACCCCAGGGAGCCTCAGCGGTCTACGGCCCTCAGAAGGGAGCATCCCCCGAGATGGTCGCTCAGCTCGACGCAGCTCTCGCTCACTATGCCGGGATCATTCAACGCGATCTGGGCCGGGACGTGCGCAATCTGCCCGGGGCGGGAGCCGCCGGCGGACTGGGGGCCAGCCTCCTGGCCTTCCTTCAGGCCACTCTCCGCCCGGGGGCCGACCTCGTGCTGGAAGCCGTCGGCCTGGCCAAGCGTCTGCAAGGTGCCAGCCTGCTCGTGACTGCTGAAGGACAGATCGATCGCCAGACTGCCTACGGTAAGAGTGTAGGCGCCGTGGCCTCCCTGGCCCAGCGCTGCGGGGTCCCCGTCCTGGCTCTGGCTGGCAGCCTGGGAGAGGAGTACCAGGTGGTCTATGCGCTGGGAGTCGAGGCGGTTATGACCTTGCTGGCCGCCCCCCTCTCGCTGAACGAGGCCATGACTCAGGCCGCCTCACTGCTGGCCGATGCCAGCGAACGGGCCGCCCGCCTGCTGCTGCTGGGCCGGCGCCTGCCACCCCTTGAAGGGTTTACTTTCTAGCGATATAATTCGTCTATACTAATGGGAACTCTTCTCAGGGTCGGAGACGTGAAGAAACCGCCACATCCTCCCTGCCTGTCCCTTCGTCGCTGGGCAAGCACAGCGCCCGGGCACTCAGGCCGCTGGCACAGTCCAATGAGTCGACCAGGTAGGCTACGGAAGCAACAGGATCACTAACTCTTGACTGCCACTTCCAACCCGCCAGCTGAGAAATATTGGAAGGGTGAAAAGATGTTGTATCCTGTGAACGGTTTCAAGCGTCTCTATAATTAAGCAGAGCGATAACAGGAGACGCTTGCTCAATCCGTTGGTAGTCCAGAATAGAGGGAGCGCCGTTATCATGCCGGACCGTCTCTACGCGACCGATAACGCAGACTTCGAACGCCTGCTGTCACTGGGATTCACAGAAAGCGAAGCCAAGCGGCTTCTCTATCTGCGAGACCATGTCGATGAGCAAGTCGAATATCGCGAAATTTTAGAGGAAAGCCGTCGACTTAACTTTATCCGCTGGCTGATCGAGCACGATCGGATCAGCAGGTAATGCAGATAGATTAAGCCAGAAAGTAGAATAGAGCGGCAGACTAGAGGTCTGCCGCTTTTTCTGCTTCATCACCTCGCCAGCCCACCACTGCCGCCTGGCCCCTTACGAGACCAATGAAGAGCAGAATCTCCACTGCTACCCCACACACTGGAGACTCTGGCACCAAGGAGGTGGTCGGGCCATAGCTGTCCCTTTAACCAGGCAGAGCAAGCGGCCTGGATCTTCCTTCTCGCACCCCCCTTCAGCAGGAGCCGCCCTTGCAGGGACAGCAGGCCCAGCCCCCGCTCCCGAAAGGCTCGCTCAACCACCTCGACCCGCTCAGTAGTTCATGAACGCTTAGAGGCCACTGTGAGACAAAAGAACGCAGCCGGGAAGCAAGTACGGCGGAAAGGAGACGATCAGCCCTCCTCGCTAGAGGAAGGAAAGGATGGGCAATCCTGTCGCCGAGGGATCTTTTTTGACGGTGAAGATCGAGGAATCGCTCAAAGGAGGTGGTATAAGGCAGAAGCAGCGAGGTCTCCTGCAGCTCCAGCAAGCAAAAGAGATTCGTTCCGTAGCAAGGCTTGCTGCGCGGGTCTGAGGAGGTCATAAGCCGAATTCTGTTCCCGTGTCACCTCACGGTGGCCCGGGCGGCAATCATCTCTCTGGGACGACGGTTACCCGCCGCCTCTAGCGACCAACCCGAGGGGTAACAGGCGAGCAACCTGCGAGCATCGCCCGCTCGTAGCCTCCAGCGCAGCCCACAAGCGGGTATGCTACTCCCTCTGCTCGGTCTTGCTCCGGATGGGGTTTGCCCGGCCAGACGGTCACCCGCCTGCCGGTGGGCTCTTACCCCACCATTTCACCCTTACCCGCAACGGCCTCTCAGCCGGCGGGCGGTATCGTTTCTGTGGCACTTTCCTTGGGGTCGCCCCCACTGGCCGTTAGCCAGCATCCTGCTCTGTGGAGTTCGGACTTTCCTCGAGCCAGCAGCCTGCCGCTCCTTCTCCTGGCCCGCCTGTACGCAGGGCTGGAAGGCCAAAGGATTGGGAACGTTCGGCTGACATGACCCGCGATTGCCTGACCTGCTCAGGCCCGCACAGCTGAATATAGAGTAGCACAGTGAGAACAGTCCGTCTACAGCGTTGACGAGCCTTATACCAAGGCGTTACAATGACCTTGCACCTGATTCAAACGGGTTACGAGCACGGAACATTCCAGCTATGAGCACCGGTCGGCGTATTCGCTTAACCTCGCTCGCCAGTTGCGCCGGTTGAGCGGCAAAAATGGGCCCGGCGGCCCTGGCGCAGGTTCTGCGTCCCCTGAAAGCCCAGAGCGTTCCGCCCTCTCTGCTCGTCGGTTTGAGCGCCGCCGACGATGCGGCAGTTTACCAGATTAACGAGCAGCAGGCGATTATTAGCACGGCGGACTTCTTCCCGCCCGTGGTAGATGATCCTTATGCTTTTGGCGCGATCGCTGCCGCCAACGCTATGAGCGATGTCTACGCTATGGGCGGTGAGGTCCTCATGGCCATTAATCTGGTCGCCTGGCCAGACGATCTGGAGACGGAGCTGTTGAGCGAGATTCTGCGTGGCGGAGCCGAGACAGTAGCTCAGGCCCAGGCCGTCATCGCCGGGGGGCATACAGTGAGCGACCGTGAGCCAAAGTATGGGCTGGCCGTCACCGGTAGCGTTCATCCCCAGCGCATCTTCACGAAGGGCGGGGCCCAACCTGGCGACGTGCTGGTCTTGAGCAAGCCGCTGGGCACGGGCCTGATCACGACAGCCCATAAGCGCGACCAGGTCGCTGAGGAGGATCTGAGAGCTGCAGTGGCCTCGATGACACGCCTCAATCGCGAAGCCAGTCGCACTCTGGCCGAGCTGGCTGCCAGCAGCGGAGGCGTACATGCCGTCACTGACGTGACCGGCTTCGGTCTGCTCGGCCACGCCTGGGAGATGGCCTCTCAGAGCCTGACGAGCATGCGCTTGGCCTTCTCCGCGCTGCCGCTCCTGCCCCATGCTGCGGAATACGCGGCGCGCGGCTGCATTCCAGGCGGGACAAGCCGTAACCGAGCCTACTTTGGCCCCCATACCCATCTGGGCCAGACATTGGATGCTACGGCAGAGACAATTCTCTGGGACCCGCAGACATCGGGCGGTCTGCTGGCGGCAATCGCACCAGAGCTGTGGCCCCGTCTGGCCGCTCTGCGATCCTCTGTCCCATTCTGGCTCATCGGCGAGGTGACAACCAGACATGCTGAGGAGGCACAGGTGTTACTGGAGGTGTATTAACGACAATGGCAGCAGGATATAGAGCACTGGAAGAGGCCTTGGGTATCGAGTTTCACGACCCTGCACTGTTGCAACTGGCTCTCACCCATCGCTCCTATATCTATGAAACCCCCGGCGCCGGGCGCGAGTCGAACGAACGCCTGGAGTTTCTCGGCGATTCCATCCTGGCTTTTGTCTGTGCTGATTTCCTTTACCGCACTTTTCCTCAGCTCAATGAGGGCGAGCTGAGCAATTTGCGGGCCGCTTTGGTGAAGACCGAGACCCTCGCTCAGTTTGCACGTGATCTGAATTTGCGTTCGTTCCTGCTTCTCGGTAAAGGCGAACAGCAGAGCGGAGGCAGCCAGCGCGTGCTGGCCTCGGCTTTCGAGGCCCTGCTGGGGGCGATCTACCTCGATCAAGGGCTGGAGGCAGTGCGTGGCGTAATTATCCCCCGCGTGGAGCCACTGGCCCGCACTATTGTTGAGAAGCGCCTCTTTAAGGATAGCAAATCCTTACTCCAGGAACTGGCACAGGCCCGCGAGGGCATCACTCCCTCCTATCGGCTGGTCAGCCAGGAAGGCCCTTCTCACAACCGTGAGTTCACTGTTGAGGTGCTCCTGGGCGAGCGGGTTATTGGGCGTGGTCAGGGACGCAATAAACAGGCAGCCGAGCAGGAAGCCGCCCACGCAGCTTTGGATAGCCGCGGCTGGCTGTAGCCTGGCAGCTCCGTGCGCCGTGAAGGACTGCTTGAAAAGCACGATGCTTACTCTTTCGGGAAGAAAGGGTTGGTTGGTTAGCAGGATAGGGAGGAGGAGAACGCATGCGACTGGAGCCAACGCCGCGTCCAGAGCAGACCCTGCGAGTCAGCGCGCGGCTGATCACAGCGAGTACGATCCTGCATTTGTCTTCTGATGAGTTGGAGCGCTGCATTACACAAGAGCAGACCGAAAATCCAGCCCTGGAGGTTCAGGAGCAGCGCGTCTGCCTCTTCTGCGGGGCCTTGCTCCGCGGTAGCAGCAGCGTTTGCTCCTCGTGCGGCCACTATGCCCCAGCAGGGGCCCCAGAGGGCAGCGCTACGCCCCCCGGCGAGAATGACGCCGGCGCCGCCTGGGAGCGCTTCCTCCAGCCTTTCTACGATATGGATAACTACGGCTTCGTCGAGGCTGACGCCGAGGCCGAGGACGATCCTCTGGCGCGTATCGCCACCTCAGAACCCCTGGCTGAGCGTCTTCTTCAACAGCTGGAAGCCCTTATTCCTCCTGAAGAGGCCCCCATCGCTGAGCACCTGGTAGGGAATCTGAACGAGCGAGGCTATCTGGAGATCAGTACGGCAGAGATCAGCCGCTATCTCGATGTCCCGCTCGAACGGGTCGAGTATGTCCTCAAGCAGCTCCAGACCCTGGAACCAGTAGGCATCGGCGCCCGCGACCTACGCGAGTGCCTGTTGATCCAGCTGGAAGCGCTAGCCGAGCAGGAAACGCCCCATCCACTGGCCCGCACGCTCATCGAGCGCTATCTTGATCGCCTGGGACGCAGCCAGTACCAGGAGATCGCCCGCGAACTAAAGGTGCCTGAGCAGGAGGTCCGCGCCGCAAGCGCTTATATCCGCAGCCGCCTCTATCCTTTCCCTGCCCACACCTACCGCCTCGATAGCCATCTCCCTCAGCGCGAGAGTAGCGCCATGTACGTGCGCCCAGATGTCATTATCCGCCGCGGCGATAACGGCTTCGAGGTCGAGGTCATCGAAGAGAAGCGCTATCACTTCGTGGTCAACCGCGGCTACCAGGCTGCAGATGGCGAGCGCGCAAGTCCCGCCCTGCAGCGCTATTTCTCTCAACAGAGCGATCGGGCGCGCTTTTTCATCGATTGTGTTCAGCGCCGCTGGCGCACGCTGAAACAAGTGGCAGAGGTCGTTGTCGAACAGCAACGCGATTTTCTAGAGAAAGGGATTCGCTACCTGCGCCCCTTGACCCGGGCCGAGGTGGCGGCCCGCCTCGGCCTCGACGAGGGTACGGTGAGCCGCGCCACCGCCAACAAGTACGCCCTGTTGCCTAATGGGCGCCTGATCCCTTTCTCCGACTTTTTTGATAGCTCGCTCGGCGTCAAGGATATTCTGCGCGAGATCATTCAGCAGGAGGCGCCTCAACGGCGCCTGAGCGATGAGGAGCTGCGCCGCTTGCTGGCCGAGCGCGGCATTCATTTGGCCCGCCGTACCGTGACCAAGTACCGGGAGGAGATGGGGATAGGCTCCTCACGGGAGCGCTGACGGACGCACGTAGATGGTGCGCTCGTGATCGTAGACGACCATGCCCGGGCCACCTCCCTTCATATGACGCACGTGACGCTGCAGGGTATAGTCCACAGGAACGCTGCTGTTGTCACGCGCCTGACTGTAGTAAGCCGCCAGGCTGGCCGCCTGTTCGAGGGTGCTCCGCGGCACCTGGCGGCCCGCTGCTTTGATGATGACATGGGCCCCCGGCACGCCACGCGCATGCAGCCAGAGATCGTTTCCACTCGCCTGGCGGAAGGTGACCTCCTCATTCTGACGACTGTTGCGCCCCACCAGCATCGTGAAGCCATCGCGACTCTGGACGTAGAGCGGGACCCCTCCCCCCGGCAGCAGGGCCTTTCCACGATGGGCCTTCTTTTTCCCAGCCTTCGCCTCAGCGCTTTTCTTCTCATGCAGATAGCCGGCAGCCTGGATCTCGGCCTTGACTAGCTCGATCTCCTCTGGCGTTTCGGCTAACTGCAAGTCGGTAAGCAACTGCTCCAGGGTGGCCAGCTCAGCCCGGTTGCGCTCTATTTGCTCGGGCAGCAGCGCCGCCGCCCGACGCATTTTCTGATATCTGGCAAAGAGCCGGTTGGCATTGCCCACGGCATCGAGACGCGGGTCAAGCTCGATAGCGGTCTTGGGGGGATTGTCCTGGACCCCCTCGACAGCAAAGAGATCGGGCAGGCTGACCTGTGTCCACCCCCGCTCTATCTCATGTTGAAAGGTAAGCAACAGCTCGCCTTGCCGACGATAGTTCTCTGCCTCAGCCAGCGCCCGCTGCTCTTCTTCCAGAGCAGCTGCACGTCGCCGGCAGCGTTCGACCTCTCTTTGAAGCAACCTGCGTAGCGGCGCCCGCCGGCCCTCAAGCGCGTCGAGCCACTCGCTACGGGCATAGAAGTTGTCGATCAGAACATTGATCGATGGCGATTCGTGAACGCGCACCCCCTCCACGGCGCTATACTGCTCCAGCACATAGGGTGCAAAGGCGAGCGGCATCGCCCGCGCTTCCGATTCCGCTCCGGCTGCGGAGGTTGGTGCCAGACGCTCCACGAGCTGCGGATGCCAGCGATGGGTCTCATAGAGGGCCGCCAGATCGCGAATATTCCAGGCCAGTTCTTCCCATTGCTCTCGACTGAGTTCCAGCCCGGCCTCGCTCTCGCCCAGGGCACGATAGACTGCCTCCCGCGCAAGCAGAGGACTGAAGCCAAGCAGATGACGCACAAGAAGCTGCCAGAGCCTCGGAGCCACCTCTTTGCGCCGCTGCACAGTCCTGGCGGCAGCCTCTCCCCCTTCCACAAAGGCTGATTCCTTCCCTTCGTTGCCCGGAATGATGGACAGCTGGGCGGCGGTGACGGTCGTCGGCTCCAGGCGCGGCAAGAGCTGACCGGCAAAAGTGCGCTGCTGAGGAGGTGGCGGCACATAGGGAACGTTAGGCATGATTACACGATAACGGTTCATGTCTGCCCCAACGCGCTTATGGCAGCCAAGAATCAGGCCCTCTTCATTGCAGAGCACAATATTGCTGGTACGCCCCATGATCTCAGCAATCAGGCGCAGTCGCTGATAGCGAGCAGTCGGCCTCTGTTCGACACTCCCAGCCGGCTTGTCAGCTTCTTCAGTCTCCTCAGCAGGAGCTTCATCTGCATCGCCATGCCGAACTCGCGCTTGAAAGATCAGATGGAGCACACGCTCCCAGCGTGGCTGCTCGACAGTCTCAAGGCGGGCCCCCTCCAGATACTTGCGCAGGAGCATTATAAAAGGCGGCGGCTCGGGCACTGCGCGCGGCGGTTTGTGCAGGGTCAGATGCAAGCGCGCCAGCTGCGGATGGGCCGACAGATAGAGCCAGCGTTTCTGCCCCTTCTCATCTCCACCTGCCCGCGGCGGACAGTAGCATTCGATGGCAATGGAGTGCTCCGTGGGTGGGATAATGGCCTCGACACGCGCGCCAGTTAAGAGCACGCGCAATTCATCAGCGACAGCAGCAAGGGTGATGGCATCGACGTACATGCGAGAAACCTCACCGGTGGCTATAGCGTTTCGGGATATTGTACAATTATAGCAGTCCTGGTTCATCCCTTACGCCGGGCAGGCGCCAGGGAGAGCAGAGCGGCACCTCCTTCGCGCAGCCTTCTTCGCAAGCGTTGTGCCCCCGGAAAGCCTCATCTGCGCGTCGCGATGCCCGCGTAGCCAGTTGAGCGGATCGCTTTATCCAGTCGGCCCGGTCGCCCGAGGGGCAGTCTGCAGGCAGGGATCTCAGCCGCCCGCCTGAGCAGGCCCAACTCAATCACAAACGTCGAGACGCCAACAGACAAGGACGTCCACCACCATCCACGAGTCAGGTCACTTTCCAGGGAAGGAAGCCACTCTTCTGCCCTGCCGGTCCTGCACTGGGCGGGAGACGCGAATCAGCTCAGGCGGCCTGCCAGGGATATACCTGGGACAGCAGCACAACGGAGCATAGCACAGCAGAGCGGGAAAAGCAGCATGCACCTTGAGATGGAGCCTACAGCCGAGAGAGAAAGCACCACGCTCCGGCCAGCAGAGCAGCAAGGATTGCTCTTTGTGTTGTCCGCGCCCTCGGGAACGGGCAAGGATAGCGTCATTGAGGCCCTAAAGCGGCAAGGGATGGACTTCCATGTCGTGACCTCGGTGACAACTCGTGCGCCCAGACCTGGGGAGAGCGAAGGCCACCCCTATCATTTTATCAGCTACGAGGAATTTCAACAGCTCGTGGCCAACGACGAGCTGATCGAGTACGCCAACGTTCATGGCCACTGGTATGGGCAGCCCCGACGCCAGATTAAAGAAAACCTGGCCGCAGGCCGCGATGTTCTCCTTAAGGTCGATGTGCAAGGCGCCGCCACCATCCGGCGCAAAATCCCCCAGGCCATCCTTATTTTCCTGGCCCCCGAGACGCAGGAAGAGCTTGCTCAGCGCTTGAGTCGACGACAGACCGAAGACGAGGAGCAATTTCGCCGGCGTCTCGCCGATGCGGCCAACGAGTTGGCCCAGTACCACTGGTACGATTATCTGGTCATTAATCGCGAAGGCCAGCTCGCTCAGGCGGTCGAGCAGGTTCGGGCGATTATGATCGCCGAGCATTGCCGTGTACAACCGCATTACGTAGAACTCTAAGGCAGCTTCAGACGATTGAGAGGAGGCCGTATGACGGATATACGTTTTGAGCAATCCGGTACCAAAGAGCGTAACTTAGCAATGGAGCTGGTACGTGTTACCGAGGCGGCGGCCCTGAGCGCAGGCCGCTGGATGGGACGGGGAGATAAGGAGAAGGCCGACCAGGCCGCTGTGGACGCCATGCGCCAGGCCCTTGATGGCGTGGACATGGATGGCATTGTCGTCATCGGCGAGGGCGAGAAGGATAAGGCGCCCATGCTCTATATTGGAGAGCGCGTCGGAAACGGCTCCCCCCCACAAGTCGATGTGGCAGTCGATCCGATCGACGGAACACGCCTGCTCTCCTTGGGCTTGCCCGGAGCGCTGGCGGTTGTTGCTACCGCGGAGCACGGTAGCATGTACTCTGCACCGCCCGGGGTCTTCTATATGGAGAAAATCGCTGTCGGCCCCGCGGCTAAGGATGTCATCGACATCAACGCTCCTGTCGCTGTTAACCTGGAGCGGATCGCCCAGGCCAAGGACGCTCAGATCGACGATTTGACGGTGATCATTCTGGACCGCCCTCGCCATCAGGAGATCATCCGCCAGATTCGCCAGGCCGGAGCACGCATCCGCCTGATCAGCGACGGCGACGTAGCCGCGGCAATTCTGGCCGCGATGGAGGACTATCGCGGAGTCGATGTCTTGATGGGGATTGGTGGGGCTCCGGAGGCCGTGCTAGCGGCAGCAGCGATTAAGTGCCTGGGCGGCGCGATGCAGTGCAAGGTCTGGCCACGCTCGGATGAGGAGCGCGAGCAGTTTAAAGCCGAAGGGATCGACCTCGATCAGGTTTTGACCATCGATGATCTGGTGCGCAGTAATGATGTCTCTTTTGCCGCTACGGGCATTACAAGCGGCGAGTTACTCGACGGTGTCCAATACTTCGGCTGGGGCGCCCGTACCTCCTCTATTATGATGCGCTCGCGCTCTGGCACCGTGCGCTATATCCAGGCACGCCATAAGTGGCGCCGCGGTCTTAGCGCTCCCCACACCCAGACAACACGCTAGTTAGCGCCCTCACCCCTGACGCGCTGCCCGGTGGCGCTCCTCATTCTTCCAGCTCTCGCCCTGCACCCCGCAGCTACTTTTCGGCCAACTTCTTCTCTCAGCAAGCAGGCGAGCTGAATGGGGAGCGCTGCTCTCTTGCTGCCCTTCCTCGCCTGGATGTAACCCCCTGACGTATTGCTTTCATAGAGACAGGTCAAGAGACGGCGCCGCCTGGCCTGCCAACAGATGAGTCGCATCCCTTAACAAAACCACCCAACCAATCAGGAGCATATCATGTCCTTAAAACCCCTTCATCAGAGCCCGGCTTTTCATGATAACGGGAACGACCCAGGCAGGCAGCGTCAGCGAGCCGGCCTCTGGCCACTATTGCTCGGGCTGGCCGTCCTTGTCACCTTGCTTATGGTAGCCTGCGGCAACGGCGGGTCTTCCACAGGCAGCACCACCACACCGACGGCCAGCAGCAGCCAGTCCACGCCTGGCACAGCCTCGACCACGACGCCACCGGCGACCCAGCCAGCCTCTGACACAGCTCCTATCGTGCAAGTACAGATTATTGAGCAGAACGAGCGCTATCAGTTCTCGCCGCAGACGCTGACCATCAAGAAAGGCACGCGAGTCGAATGGGTCAATAAATCGGATGCACCGCATACCGTCACGAGCAATACGGGAGCCTTCTCCGACTCCGGTACCATCGGGGAAGGCGCGACCTTCACCTTGCTCTTCAGTACAGCAGGCACCTATCAGTACCACTGTAGTATTCACACCTACATGACTGCCACCATCATTGTGACGGCCTGACCTGACGAGACAGAAGGGCAAGCAGGAGAGGCTGAACTGAAGAGGAGCGGAGAGAGGCTCCACGAGGACACAAGCCAGGGGCTCGTTTCAGGTCCCCGCTTCAGCAGCTGAGGAGAAGCCAGCCGGCGATGAAGCGGAGAAAAGCGCTCTGAAGCGAGTCCCATGAGCCGTTTCGTTCAGCAGTCTTCACCGCAAGAGGGCAACGAGTCTTTATGAAAGCGTCTCGTCTTGGATGGGCCAAGCAACGGGTCGAAGGGTTCTCATCGCTCAGAGGCGCTGGAGCTTCTCAATCACCGCATCAGCTACCTGGGACGTACCGACGGCGCTTGGATCATCGGGGCGCGGCTTCAAATCGTAGGTGACGTTCTTCCCTTCAGCGATCACCTGAGCAATAGCCTTTTCCAGACGGTTGGCCGCCTCCTTCTCGCCCAAATGACGGAGCATCAGCACACCGGAGAACATCATGGCCATCGGATTGACCTTGTTCTGCCCCGCATACTTGGGAGCACTGCCATGCACTGGCTCAAAGACAGCGTACTGGTTGCCAATATTGGCCCCAGGAGCCACGCCCAGCCCGCCAATCAGGCCCGCCGACAGATCGGAGACAATATCGCCGTAGAGATTGGGGAGTACCAGGACATCGTATTGCTCCGGTTTCTGCACCAGCTGCATACAAATATTGTCGACAATGCGGTCTTCAAACTGAATATCGGGATACTCACGGGCCACCTCCTGGGCAGTGGCGAGAAAGAGGCCATCGGAGAACTTCATAATATTCGCTTTATGAATAGCCGTGACCTTGCGACGACCATGCTCACGAGCATAGTTAAAAGCGAAGCGAACAATACGGCGGCTGGCGGCTACCGAAATATACTTGAGGCTGATCGCCGATTCAGGGTCCAGACGTGTCCCAGTTGCGCGCTCTACCAGTTCAATCAGCTCCGCCAGCTCGGGCGAGCCACGCTGAAATTCAATTCCAGCATAGAGATCCTCAGTATTCTCACGCACAATGATCAGGTCAACATGCTCATAGCGGGAGCGGAGTCCAGGGTAGGTCTTGGCCGGGCGAACATTGGCGTAGAGGTCCAGCTTCTTGCGCAGTGTGACGTTAGCACTACGCACTCCTTTGCCCACAGGAGTGGTAATCGGCCCCTTAAGGGCCACCCGGGTGCGCTTGATCGATTCAATCACCTCATCGGGCAGGATCGTGCCCTGTTTCTCCAGGGTTTCCATGCCCGCCTGGCAGACCTCCCAGCGGAACTCTACCCCCGTCGCCTCCAGCACGCGGCGGGTCGCCGTGGTGATCTCCGGTCCAGTCCCATCTCCAGGGATGAGGGTTACCGCATGCGGCATGAAGTCCTCCAGAACTGCAGAGTTTGTTTGTAGCAAAGAGGTTAAGCAATCATGTAGAGATTATAGCACGAATGCCAGCCGCAAGCCCACCCGTGCTACCAGCCTTGACAGTACGAGGACCAGGCACCCTGGAAGCCTGGGCAGAGAGAAGGTGCAGCCTTAGCGCTGATCTGGCTCAGCAGGCGTAGCAGCGAGCGAGGCGCGCGCCGCCCTGGTAGTTCTGGCCGTTGTTGCCTCCGTTGTCTTTTCTACTCGCTTACTTCTTCTCTTACCACTCTCTGCAGACTCTTTTGTCTCTTGCTTTTCTGCCTTCTTCCTCTGGCCTTTACCAGTAGAGGCTTTAGCCGTGCTCCGCCTCTGCCCGCTCCTGCTGACATTTCCATTGGAGGTCGCTTGAGAGGTTGAACGCCTTCGCCCGGTTCTGCCCCTGGCAGTCGCAGACAAGGCTGGTTCCCCGGCTGTCGAAGTCGAAGGTAGCTGGGCCATCTCCATCGCCCCATTCAGAGAAGGACTCTCCTCCGTACTTTGCTTCGCGCTCTTTTGGACCTTTCTGCGTCTGGCTCCTGCGCCTCGCGAGGAAGATGCCAGACCATTCTGCTGTGGTTGTTCCTCGGGGTTTTGCTGCGGTAGCACGACCTCCTCGTAGCAGACTGGCTCCTGGCCCCCACGTGGGATCACCATCAGTCCGCCGCAGCGAGGGCACGGTTCCGGTACCGGGCGCTCCCAGATCGCGAAGTTGCAGGTCGGGTAGTTGCTACAGCCATAGAAGGTGCGCTTTGTCTGGCGCGTTTTACGCTCGACCAGATCGCCACCACACTGCGGGCAGAGCGCGCCAGTCTTATTGACAAAAGAGCGCCCATAGCGGCACTCCGGGAAGCCCGAGCAGGAGATAAAACGCCCGAAGCGCCCGCTGCGGATAACCAGCTTCCGACCACACTCGGGGCACAGCTCGTCTAGCTCCTCAACCGGCTTCTGCACGCGATCCATCTCGGTTTCCGCTCTGGCCACCATCTCCTTGAAGGTCTCATAGAAATCGCGCAGAAACTCGGTCCAGGACTGGCGTCCCTCTTCAACGTTGTCTAGCTTCTGCTCCATATCGGCGGTAAAGCCGACATCGACGATCTCAGGGAAGTGCTTATTGAGCAGCTCGTTGACCGTTTCACCAAGCCAGGTTGGCACAAAACGACGCTGTTCCTGAGTGACGTAGCCGCGCTCCTGGATGGTCGAGATGATGGGCACATAGGTACTGGGCCGCCCAATGCCCAGCTCCTCCAGCTCTTTGATCAGGCTGGCCTCCGTATAGCGCGGCGGCGGCTGCGTAAAGTGCTGCTGCGGCTGCAGCTCGTGAAGAGCCAGTACCTCGTCAACGGCCAGCACCGGCAGCAGACGCTCCTCTTCTTCACGCGGCCAGACGGCGTAGAAACCGGGAAAGCGAAGATGGGAGCCAGTGGCCCGAAAGACATATTGGCCTGCCACAATGTCGGCACGCACCGTATCGAAGAGAGCCGGAGTCATAAAGCTGGCCACAAAGCGGCGCCAAATCAGACTGTAGAGCTTGTACTGATCAGGCGTCAGATACTCTCGCACCTGCTCAGGAGTGAGCGTCACATCCGTTGGACGAATAGCCTCATGGGCATCCTGCGCGGTGGCCTTGAGTTTGCCAACGCGCCCCGAGCCGACAAAAGGCTGGCCATAGGTCTGCTCAATAAAGCGACGCACGCTGGCCTTCGCCTCGTCAGAAACACGTGTCGAGTCGGTGCGCATATAGGTAATCAGTCCCTGCGAGCCGCGCGGCCCCAGCTCGATGCCTTCATAGAGCTGCTGAGCCAGACTCATCGTCTTCTTGGGCTTAAAGTAGAGGCGCGACGAGGCATCCTGCTGCATGGTGCTGGTCGTATAGGGGAGCGGCGGCTGACGGCGCACTTCGCGCTGGAGCAGGCGCCAGACCGCGAAGCTTGCTCCGCGCAGCTCGGAGAGAATGGCCTCGGCTTCTTGCTGATTGGCGATATGCAAGCGTCGCCGCGTCTCCTCAGAACGGCGCTCGCCCTCTCCCTCCTGCGACCCCTCACCCTCTTCGCCCTCGGCTGCCCCTTCCTCTTCTCCGTCCGTTGGCTGCTGGCCAGCCAGCTCGTTGAGGCGAGCCACCAGCGTCGCCTCAAAGCGTTCCTGCTCGCCTTGCTTGCTCAGGAGGGCGGTAATCGTCCAATATTCCTGGGGCACAAAGCCACGGATCTGCCGCTCGCGATCGCAGATCAGGCGCAGGGCGACCGACTGCACACGTCCAGCACTGGTACCCGACTGCACACGCCTCCACAGCAGGGGACTAATCTTGTAGCCCACCAGACGATCAAGGACTCGACGCGCCTGCTGTGCATTGAACAGGTCTTCATTTATGGCCCGCGGCTTCTGAATCGCCTCTTGTACAGCCCTCCTCGTAATCTCATTAAAGACAGCGCGGCGCGGATTCTTGAGTCCCAGGGTCTGCATCAGGGACCAGGCGATAAACTCCCCTTCGCGATCAGGATCGGGAGCCAGATAGACTTCCTCGGCCTTCTTCGACGCCGCCTTCAGCTCGGCAATGACGCCCTTCCGCTCCTCGATAATTTCATATTGTGGCGCAAAATCCTTGCGCGTGTTGACGCCAAGGCCCTTCTTGGGCAGATCGATAATGTGCCCCATTGAGGCGCGCACCTCGAAATCGCGCCCGAGGAATTTCTCAATGGTCTTGGCTTTTGCCGGAGACTCAACAATGACAAGCTTCTTTGCCATTAATCAACCTGTACCTGATTTGCAGATGTTATGCGGTTGAACGCCAGGTGAGCCGTTCAATCTCACAGGATAGGATAGCACACGTTGACAAGAGGGGTGACAAACCGGATCACCGGCCAACGGCTTCCCCAGCCTCTCACTTCTCTCTCCTCTCATTACGTATGCCTTCTGAGTGAGATAACACAAGATAGCCCCCCGATCTTCCCCCGGCAGCCAGAGCGAGTGGCCTCAGTTTCCTGCGCACGCCGGCCATCTTTCCCGCCGGGAGTACAATAGTGGAGAATCCGCTCTTTCGCTGCTCTTACTCTACAATACAAGGGAAGCTCTGGGGTCCTCTGCCTCCGAGGGTAAGAGCGCGAGAGGAGAGTGTGGGCAGAACGATGGATGGGAGGGTTGATAAAATGTCGTCTGGTACTTTCGCGCGCTGCGGATCGCGCCGTGACTGTATTGATAGGAGGCTGCTGTGTCCCCGGCCTCATCGCCTGCTGAGCCTGCTTCAGTCGCTCCTGCTCTATGGCCTCACCCTCGCTCTCCTGCTACTCAGCAGCGCTTGTGAGCCGTTTGGCAGAAGCGGTGCGGGGCCGGCCACCCAACGAACAGGCGCTGTTCCCAAACAAGCAACTGCCAGCCCGACGCCGACGCCGGTCCCGCGGCCAGTGGAACAGTACGGCTTTCAAAAAGGAATCGTCTACCCTGGCTGGAGCCGGAGCGCCTATGGTCTCAGTGACCGTCGCTGGCAAGAGAGTTTGCAAGAGATTCGGCGCAGCACCGCTGCTGAATGGCTAGAGATGCCAGTACTTTTCTCCCAGTCAACTCCTGATGCCGTCGACATCGGGGCAGATCAGGCGGCACCTAGTGTGGCCTCCTTTGTGGCGGGAGTGCGCAAAGCGCATGCGGTCGGCTTCAAAGTCTTTCTCGCCCCCCTGCTGACCGTACGCCAGCCGGGCGGCTGGGCCGCGCTAGTCATGCCAGCTCCTGAGAGCCAACAGCGCTGGTTTGACCACTACTGGCAGGCTCTACGGCCCTATGTTGAGGCAGCCGAGGCCAATGGCGTTGAACAGATTGCCCTGGCTACTGAAATGGAGTGGCTGCAGAGCAACGCTCCCAGCACCCTCTGGCGCCAGCTCATTGAGCGCGTGCGCAGCATCTACACAGGCAACCTGACCTATGACATCAATTGGTCCACAATGGACCAGCCGCCGGCCTGGTTGCATGATTCTCGCCTCACTTTCATTGGCGTCTCTGAGTACATTTCCCTCAGCGACGCTCCCGTACGTCTGGATGCCCAGACCATGATCCAGCTCTGGCGCGAGCAAATCAAGACGCGGCTCGACCAGCTTGCCGAGCAACTGAACCGACGCATCGTTATCAGTGAAATTGGTTATCGCAACAGCACTGACGCCCTCTACCAGGTCTGGTCACCCACCTCAGCAGCCCCAGCAGACCCCCAAGAGCAGGCCGATGCTTACAACGCCGCACTCACCAACGTCATGGCCGATGAGCATATCGCCGGCATCTTCTTCTGGGGCTGGGACGAAGTAGAGCGCTTCTCAATCCGCGGTCAGAAGGCCACCGAAGTACTCCATCGCTGGTACAGCGGCACGAGTCCCAGTAGCTCGTGAGGGAAGGTCTGGGAATGCTTCTAGCGTGGAGAGCGGAGCCTCAAGACTGGCAGCTCTGGCCCGCGTTCCTGGTCGTGGGAGGGCCAAGGCTTTCGGGGACCAGAAGATCTATCTCTGGCTTGCGGTCTTGACCGCTTCACGCGCGCATGCTATGCTGCAACTAGGCAATGAGAAAAATAGATACAACTATTGACACAGGCGCTGGTTCGGAGGAGAAGCATGCAGCAACATCGGCCATCTCCAGTGCTCCCTCAAGGGTCCAACCAAGGTGAGTCGAGAGGGAGCAGATGGCTTCGGACAAAGAAAGGCCGCCCAGAAGTTAAGCCAGGATCAGTCACCGGAGCGGCAAGAGCCGGCCAGCGCTCACGGAGGCGAGGCCTCTCGCTGAGGGCAGCCCTGGCGGTGATCAGCGGACGGGCAGCAGGAGCTTTAAGTCGCCGTCTCCGGCTCGGAGGCGGTACCAGTATCGTGGGCCTGGTGGCTCAACGCCTCTACCCGGATATCATCGGCCACCTGGCCGCCCAACTGGAACATGGTAGCGTCCTGATCACTGGTACCAACGGCAAAACGACCACGAGCGGCTTCCTGGCTGCAATCCTGCGCGACGCCGGCCTGCGCGTCTGGCGCAACCGCGAGGGGGCCAATCTGTTGCGCGGCGTCGCCGGTGCCCTGGTGGTGCGCGCCCTCCCCAACGGCAATCTGCGCCGTGCGGGTCAGGCCATCTCCGTCTTCGAAATCGACGAGGCGGTCATACCCCAGGCCGCGCGCCTGCTAGAGCCGCGTGCGGTTGTCTTCGTGAACCTGTTCCGCGACCAGCTCGACCGCTACGGGGAGGTGGAAAGCGTCGCTTCCCTCTGGCGGCAAATGGTCAAGGAGCTGCCAGAGACAACGGCTCTGGTTCTCAACGCTGATGACCCAACAACGGCCAGCCTGGGCGAGCTGGCCCGCGGGCCCGTCCTCTATTTCGGTCTGGAGGATCTGACGCTCGATGTAAGTGGCCAGGATGGCCAGGGAACCCCAGGCACTTACCAGGTCGTGGACAGCCGCAGCTGCGTGCGCTGTGGCAGCGACTATCACTATAGCGCTCGCTTCTATAGTCACATGGGCCATTATCAGTGCCCCCACTGCGGCCTGGAGCGTCCTTCTCCACTCGTACGCGCGCTCCACGTGCGCCAGGATACCTTCGATCGCTTGCGCGTGACAGTCGAGACACCGACCCAGCTGGGCGAGATTGTGATCCCCCTGCCCGGGCTGTATAATGTTTATAATGCCCTGGCCGCGATCACGGCAGCCCAGGCCCTGGGGATCAGCTGGGAGCCAATCGTCTCAGGGATCGAGCAATTCAAGCCCGCCTTTGGACGGGGTGAGCGCGTGCAGGTGGCAGGCCGTACCCTGCGCCTGCTGCTGGCGAAGAATCCGACAGGATTAAATGAGGTGCTACGCACGCTCTTCAGCGAGGGCACACCTCGCCATGTGCTTTTCGTGCTCAACGATAATATCGCCGATGGCCGAGATGTCTCCTGGATCTGGGACGTCGACTTCGAACGCGCTAAGGGCCTGACCGCCAGCCTGACGGTAACCGGCACGCGCGCTTTCGATCTGGCCTTACGCCTCAAATACGCCGGTTTCGCTCCCGAAGCGATGACGCTCATTCCGTCAACACCGCTACGCGCTCTCGAAGAGCTAACCGGCCCACAGCCGCGAGGACGCAAAGGGAAAGGTCGAGGCCGGACTCGACGCCAGCTGCAGGAAGGCCAGGCAGCCGCCGCGATGACGAGCAGCGCAGCCGCGCCGCCGGCAGAGGAAACGACCGCCAGTCTGCAAGAGATGGCTGTCTCCTTCCCAGGCTACGGACTGGCAAGAGCGCTGGAACAGGCCATCGCGCAGACGCCTGCCGGGGAAACGCTCTTTATCGTGCCGACCTACACAGGACTGCTGGAGATTCATCGCGAGCTAGAACGGCGCGGGCTGACGCCTCATTATTGGGAGGGACGAGATTAGATGCACGGTAGGAATGAGGCCCGGCTGACGCTCACGCTTGGGCATCTCTATCCAGATCAGCTCAATCTCTACGGGGATCGCGGCAATATTCTGACGTTGAAACGCCGCTGCGAGCTGCGGGGCATCGAATTGCGCGTCGTAGGGCTGGGCATTGGCGATGCCCTGGCACCAGACGAGTACGATCTGCTCTTCATCGGCGGTGGTCAGGATAAGGAGCAGGCTCCCGTGGCCCAGGACCTCTTTGAGACGAAAGGAATCGGCCTGTGGGCCGCTATTGAGGATGATATGCCGGTGCTGGCAGTCTGCGGCGGCTATCAGTTGTTGGCCCACTACTATCGCCCAGCGGAAGGCCCCGATATGAAGGGCCTGGGAGTCTTCGATGCCTGGACAGTCCATAAGGGGCCACGAACGCCGCGCTGCATCGGCGACGTGGTCATTCGCTGGAATGGCATGACAGTGGTCGGCTTCGAGAATCACGGCGGACGTACCTATCTGGGAACCGCTCACCCACTGGGCAAGGTCCTCAAAGGCTACGGCAATAATGCCGAGGATGGCACCGAAGGGGCGGTCTATCGCAACGCCTACGGAACCTATCTGCATGGCTCGCTCCTGCCAAAGAATCCGCACTTCGCCGACCATCTGATCGGCCTGGCACTGCAGCGCAAGTACGGCCTCCGGCGGCTGACAAGCTTGAGCATGCCGCCAGGCGAGATCATGAATGGCTCTACGCCCGCCCAACCCGCCTCGATGGAGGACCCTACCACTCTGCTGCGGCCCCTGGATGACCACCTGGAGTGGCAGGCCCACGCAGCTATCCTGGAACGCCTGGGACTCTACGAGGAGGCCGTCGCCGCCCTGCGGCGCGCCAAGGCGGCGTAGAGGTTGCTTTGCTTGCTCTAGCATCGAGGATTGGGCCATTATGAGCTTTGATCGAACACTGGCTCGCTGCTCTTTCTGCGGTCGGCGCCCACCCGAAGTCAGACGGATGATAGCCGGGCCAGGCGCCGCCTATATCTGCGAAGCCTGCCTTCAGACCTGCAACGAGATCTTACAAGATCCAAGGCCCTTCTCTCCCAAGGCCCTGGAGCTGGCCTCACGCCCCCCCGTGGTCGTCGCCGCCCCCCTGGAACCCCCTACCAGCAGCCAGGATGAGCAGCCAGCTCCACGCGAGGCCCTGCGGACTCTCACCCTGGAGCTGGAGCAGAAGCAGCAAGACATGACGCTGATGCTCTATCAGATCCAGTTCTACGCCCATTACTTTGATTTGCATTACCTGTGGATCAGGCCGCCGCTTACACCCGGCTTCGCTTTTGTTCCACGCCTGATCTTCTTCCTGAAGGATAATCTGGGCCAGCAGTGGAGCGGAGACCAGGGGGGAATGCTCCTGGCGCGACCCGAGCTGGCCAGTGATCCCAACCATGCCGTCTACCAGGGGCGGGCGCGCTTCCGTCCCTTGCCCTCTCCAGAGGCTCACCATCTGACTATTCGCGCCGCCGACCCGCTTGGCCAGTTCGAAGATCCCCCGCCACGTCCGTGGCAGTTCGAAATCACGTTCTAGGATCTCCCCCGCGGAGGACGGCAGGAAGGGGGACAGACAGCCAGGGAGCAGCACAATCCAGAGAAAGAAAGGGCTGAGGCGCAGGGCATTGCTGCTGCCACTGCACCTCAGCCTTTGTGCTAGCCCATCCGGCCAATCTGGCCCGGTCTGATCAGGCGCCCCTCTTCTCTTCAGACAACCACTGCTCAACAGACCAGGCCCCAGAGCGTTCGCTCCGGCACCTTATGACGCCCTCCTGACAGCTCCTGCGCCGGCAATTGTGACTGTTTACCCCCTCGCGGAGGATAGTAAAAAAAGCATCCCAGGTAGAACGACCCGGCCAAGCGGGCAGAGAGATGAAGACTACTCCAGAGCGGGGATCAACAAGCCATAGCCACCTTTTTCCAGACGATACATGACGTTCACGCTGTTGGTGGCCTCGTTCACAAAGGGGTAGAAGGGAAGACCGAGAGCTTCCATCTGCAGGATCGCTTCTCTGTCGCTCATGGGCTTGGTGGGAAGGCTGCGGATCTCTTTAATCCTGGCCCATAAGGTTTCGTTCTGCTCCTCGCTTAGACTGGTGGGAACAGGCAGATCTTCCGTCGCTTCAGTCTCCTCCCTCGCCGCTGTGACAACAGCCCCCTCCTCCCCCTCAAGCAGCGAGAGCTGCCCCGAACGCGCCAGCGCCAGAACCTTGATGAGCGGGCGCTGATGACGACGCGCGGTGGTCAGCCGATCCTTTTGTCGACAGAACTGGGCAAGCAGCTTGCCAAGAGCCTGGTCAAAGGCAACGGTGACTTTAGGAGCACTCACCTCACTACGCAGAGCAGGCGCAACTCCCATCAGCAGGATCTGGACCGTGTAGCGGTCCTGGGCACTGCGCGCGTGCTCCTCTGCGATAGTAATCTCCAGACGAGCGGTACTGTTGCGGGGAGAGATGAGGCGCGTCAGCTTGTGGGCCTTACGCTCAATGTGCTGTCGCAGACGAGGCATGACCTCCATCTGCTTGCCTTTGATGATGATCTGCATAGCTTCTGACTCCCTCTTTCCAAGGCCACAACACCGGTCGCTCCAGGCAGACCTGCAGGCGTCTGGCTGAACGCAGGAGAGCAAACCCTAACCGTGGGCGCAGTCGGGTCTTGCTCATTATATCACCCCTCGAATTGCCATGACCAGTTTCCCCCTATTCCCATCCCTCCCGCAACAGCTCAACTCAGCCCGGACCGCCAGCCCTCCAGACATTCATGAAAAAGGTGTTATGAAAGAGCGACATTCGGGCCACAGACGCAGGCCCAAAAGATGAACAAATTTTCATCTATAGAGGTCCTGGATTCATAAAATGTTCATCCATTACTGTTAAGCTAATGATAGCGTTGCAGCAACTCTGTACAGTGGAATGAAGGAAGGGGAGTGGCTTTCATGGCGCAGATTCCGAGCGATCACCACATTACCTATCAGCTCCAGTACCGCAAATGTGGGAAACCAACCTGCAGCACCTGTCGCGACGGTCAGGGACACGGCCCTTACTGGTATGCCTACTGGCGCGAGGGATCGCGGCTACGCTCAGGCTATGTCGGCAAGGAGCGACCGGCAGATGACAAGCTCCCAGAGCGCGAGAGGAAGCGACGCCCGGCAGGGGGACGCACTGAACGCCAGGCGCATCGGGGAAACCCTCCCTTACCTCTGGTCGCCGTCTTGAGCTGACAGGATCGGCCCAGAGAGGATCAGATCAGCAGCTGGGTGAGGGGGAACAACCACCACCGCCAGCACCTCCACCTCCTGTGAGGCACGGGGAGACCAGTCGGGGCCGCTTTGGCTGGCAACGCGGACCCGAGGACCAGGGTCTGGCCGAGTCCTGAAGCAGAGAGCAAGGCAAGATCCAGCCAGGAGAGTAGCGCAGCACTCCGTTGTCTCTGTCGCCACTTCTGCTTCTGTGATAGAATCATCTCGACAGGATTCTACCCAGAGTTGGGAGCTGCGGGATGAAATGTCCATATTGTGGCGGCACCGAGTCACGTGTCAAAGACTCGCGTGACATCGGAGACGCCATCCATCGGAGACGTGAGTGCGAACGCTGCAAGGGGCGCTTCAGTACCTATGAGCGAGTCGAACCATCCCACCTGATGGTCATTAAGCGTGATCAGCGCCGCGAGCCTTTCGACCGCCAGAAACTTTATATCGGCATTCGCAAAGCCTGTGAGAAGCGGCCCCTTCCCGTCGGCGAGATCGAAAGCGCGATCGACGAAATTGAACAGGAGCTTTATCGCATGGGCCGGCAGGAGGTGCCTAGCAGCGTGATCGGCGAGCTGGTAATGGAGCGCCTGCGCCGCATGGATAAAATCGCCTATATCCGCTTCGCGAGTGTCTATCGCTCCTTCGGCGATGTGGAAACGATGTTCGAGGAGATCCAGCAGCTGCTCAATCGCGAGAAGGCAGAATAAGCTCGTCACAACGCTTATCCCGCCACCCTCACGACGTGAGCAGCGCTGTCTCCTGATGGGCATGGCAGGAAGACCTGTGCGCTCTTCTTCACTCACCACATTGATCTCCTCTTGACATGGGGCTGATCATCTTTGCGTGCCTCATCCTTTCTGGCCTTGCGCTGGTCACCAACCCCGTCACCTCCCCTTGTTTTCTGCCCCAGCTCCAGCCTTCGCCGGTCCCTCGCCCCCCGCTCCCGGCCCCTCTAATGCTCCGCGAGACGCCCCTCCGCTTTTCTCAGGCGACGGCTGAGGACACCCAGCAACTTGAGGGCAAGCTCCGGTTGCTGCCGCAGGACAGTGCGAAACTCCCAGATCGGTAGAATGACAGCCCTGGTCTCTTCCTCGGCAATGACACTGGCCGAGCGAGGAAGATCATCCAGCAGGGCCATCTCTCCCAGCACTTCCCCCGGCCCGGCTGTCCCGATCACTTCCTCCGCCCGATCAGGATCAGTGGCCTGGACAATGCGTACTCGCCCTGCGGTGATAATGTACAGACCAGTTCCCGTATCGCCCTGATGAAACAGCGCTGTGCCGGGGCTGTAGTGCCGCTCTTGAGCGCTTGTAGCAATTTTTTTGAGTTCTTTGTCGCTCAAGCTCGAAAACAAGCTCACCTTTCTTAGTAGATCTTCATACATTGCAAATGACTCCTCGTGCAAAATCGGCTCGCTACCCGAGCAGACACCTGCCACGCTTCCATCGTTTTGGCCCGGCTGTATTGTATCACAGCGGCTCAGCCTTGTCTCCTTTTTGACTTTCTGACTGCGACGCACTACAATAAGTGGGACGACTGATCGACACACACAGAACAGACAAGAATAATCAAGGCCCGAGCCACTGGCTAGAGAGAGCAGAGAGCCATGACAACGCAAGATATCTCAGTGGCCCATCAGCGACTCCGCGAGGGAGTCGACGCCCTCAATGAAGGGAAACTCGATAAGGCCGCCGAAGCTTTCAGCGATGCCGAGGTGCGCTTCCGCCTGGCCGGCGATTACCGCCATGCCGGCGATAGCCGCATGCTACTCGCTGAGGTGCAGCAACAAAATAATCTGATTGATAGTGCTATCATCAGCTACTCGCGTGCACGCAATTACTACCGTCAAGCTGAGCAACCGCAGAGCGAGGCCGGCGCCACGATGGCTCTGGGACATTTGGAGCGGCAGCGGGCCCATCTCGACCTGGCTCAGCAGGCTTACGAGGAGGCTGGCGCGCTCTATCAGCAGCAGCGCTCGGTCAGGGGACAGGGCAATGTCTGGCTCGCTTTGGGCCACCTGGAGCTGCAACGGGGCCATATCGCAGAGGCTGCCGCCTATTACCAGCAGGCCCTCACTGCTTTTCAGGAGGCCGGCGAGGTCATCACAGAGGCTGACGCCCGCCGCAGTTACGGCGATACTCGCCGCCTTGAGCAGCAGTTTGCTGCGGCTGAGGAAGCCTATAGACAGGCACTGGCCGTCTATGAGGCTCAACGAGACTACTACGGCGCTGTCGATGCTTTGAGTGGCCTCGCCCAGCTCTGTCTGGAACAATGGCGGCTTGCTGAGGCCGCCGATCTCTTCGGCGAGGTCATCCGGCGCTCGCTGGAGTTAGAGTATGAGCTGGGGCAGGCCGATGGGAACCTCGGACTGGCCGCGGTGGCTCTGGCCAATAACCAGCTCGAACAGGCGCTGGCCAGCGCGCAGCGCGCTCAGCAGGTCTACGAGGATAAGCGCAACGCGCTGGGGCTGGCCCAGGCTCTGCGCTTGTTGGGCGAGATTAATCTCCGCCGCGGACAGCTGGCTTATGCCACGTCGCAGGTGCAGCGCGCCTTGCGCACGTATCAGGCGCTTGCCCGCCGCCCCGGCACAGCAGAGGCTCAGCTCTGCCTGGCCGAGATCCTGCGGCGGCGCGGCCAGCTGGAGCGAGCCGTGGAAACCTTCACTGCGGCCCACGAGCAGGCCCACCTGTCCACAAACGCTCTCCTGCCAAATCAGGCGCTGCTGGGCCTTGGCGATATCTATCGCCAGCGTGGCCAGACAACCCGCGCTCATGAAGTCTATCAGGAAGCCGCCATACGGGCCACCCAGTTGGCCGAGCCGTTCCGCTCCTATGGTCTGGCAGCAGCTACCCTGCGCCAGGCGCGGCTGGCTATCGCCGGCGGCTCGCTCAAGACCGCCTGGGAGCAGCTCAATCAGGTCCGCCCTCACCTGGAGTCAGGCTCTGCTCAGCATGCGCGCCTTGCCCCACTGCTGGCCCTGGCTGAGGGAGAGTGGTATCTGACGCTGGGCGAGCCTGCACGCGCCGAGGGCCGTTTCAGCGAGGCGCGTCAGCGGGCCGAGATGCTCCAGGAGCCGCTGCTGGCCGCCGAGGCCCTGCTGGCCCTGGCTCGTGCCTATCTGGCTCGCAGCGAGCTGGAAGCCGCTTCGCTGACTTACACGGAGGCCGAACGGCAGTTCCAGCAGCTGGAAAATCCCGTCGGCACGGCAGCCGCTACCCTGGGAAGCGCTCAGGTCTTGATCGGTCAGCAGCGCTGGTCAGAGGCAATCGAACGCTGCGAGGCCGCTCTGACTCGCTTCGAGCAGAATGAGGATCTCACCGGTCAGGCCGAAACCCTGCTGGCTCTGGGCCTGGCTCGCCGCAATAGTGAACAGCTTGATGAGGCCTGGGCCAACTTTGAGGCCGCTCTACGGCTCTATCAGCAACAGGGTCAGCCCCTGGGCGAGTCGGATGCTCGCTATGAGCGCGCCGGCGTGCTGCTGACCCAGGGGCGGCTCGATGAGGCGGCAGATGAGCTGCAGCAGGCGATCGCTCTCGTGGAGCAGGTACGCCAGACGCTGCCCAGTCCTGAGCAGTGGACGCCCCCATTCATGCGCCAGTATGCCGCGCTCTACGCTCAGGCGGCAATTACCGAGGTGCGCCGTAATCGGGAACAGCAGGCCCGGACATTGTTGGATGCCTATGTGCGCCTGGCCGGTTCACATGAGCTGCTGGAGCAGCTGAAAGCCTATGAAGAGAGCATTCCTACTGGGGGAGAGCACTTGAGCGAGGAGGCTATCGGGGCGAATAAGGATCTGCTGAAACGCCTCCGCCAGCTACGAAAGGGGTTGGCCTCATAGGAGAGGCCCGACGACTGGCAAGGCAGACTGACCTCTCGACCGCCAGGCCAGGCCAGGTCAGGTTGAACCAGCCAGGAGCTGGCCAAAAACTGGAAACAGATGGGAGGCCAGACTTGATACCTTGCCAGTCGGCTCCAAACACCGTATTATCTAGCTAGCAAGACAAGAGTCGAACAGGCCACGAGCAACGGGAGGAGACTATGGATTTGCGCTTCTTGCGTGGTGACCCCCAGGCACCCAAGGGACATGCGATCTTTTTCGCCCGCAGCAGCGAGGACGAGCGGCGCATCTTCTATACCTACTGTGTGGTGCCGCCTCTCCCGCTGTCACTCGCCAGATACCTGCCCTCGATCCTGGCCGCCCACCTGCCAATGGATGAGCCTAATGTGCAGGTGATGCCGATCCCCCCCATGCTGGAGGAGCTGGAAGAGGGAAAAGGCCTCGATTATCTGCAGGTTCTGGCTCGCTATCGTGATGATGACCTCTGCGAACTGGGGGCTATTCATCCGCGTGACGAAGCGGCAAAGATGCAGCTGGCAGCACAGGCCTGCCAGGAGTACGGTCAGCTCTATCTGAACTACAGCACCTCTTTTGAGCCGGTCGCCAGCCGCTCCTCCGCCCAAGACGAGCTGCCGGCCCTGGATGACCTGGACCCCGAGGAGCTGCTCTTTCAAACAATGACTGACCGCCAGCGCCTGGCGGAGCTGGGAAAACTGGTCGGGGTCGCTCGCTACGCCCTCGAAGGCAATGACTCGCATCTCCTGCAGGAGACACGGCAGAAGATGCAGCGCATCGTCCGCCTCCTTCCCGAGAAGTATAAAGGAAATGCCCTGATCACAGCAGCCTGCGATACAGGCAAGCACTCCGCTCGCATCGCCGAGCTGTACCTGGAACGGGCCTATAAGCTTCTCGATGAGGAATACGCGGACATCCCACGCATCGAACAGGCGATCCGCGAGCTGCAACAATCCGCTTGACGTGCGCTTATCTCTCTTCCGCCCCAGGCGTTTCCAGCCTGTGAGCCAGTGCCCCCAGCGCCGCAGAGCCAACGGTCAGCTGCTGATCCGTCTCCTCCCTCTGTGGCTTCGCCTCCCTCTTTCCTGCACTTTTCGCTTGATTACAAGATCAGAAGAAAATACGTAAAGATAATGGAGATATTTTATGGCATCAGTCGGCATGAGGGTTGATCTCTCGGAGCTGGTCGAGGCCGCGGCAGCGGCTGATGCGCCGCGTCTGGCCAGCCTGACCCGGGAGTTGGTTCACGGCAAGGCAGATATCGATGTGTTGATCGGGCGCGTCGGGATGATCGCCGCTCATGGCGATTCCGAAGGGCACGCGATCCTGACGCTGACAGCCGCCAGCGTCCTGAGCCGCTGGCTCCACGCTTACGATCATCTGGTAGGCGAGAGCCTGGAGAATCGTTTGCGTCCCCTGCCACTGCTGGTCCAGGCTCTCTGCGCGGCCAGCACAGCCGTGCGCGAGGGGCGCAGCAAGCAGCCGAACTATCCACGGCCCTACTATCCCAGTGAGTTACCCGAAGGGAAGAGTGTCGGTGCGTTGATGCGCGAGGCCATTTATCAGAACCAGGCCGAGCTGGCTGAGCGTCTCCTCTTCGGTCTCTACGCCACTGGCGCCGACTATCGCACGCTGCAGGCTCGCACCTATGAGGGACTGGCTATGACCTTCCACCAGGCCGGTCATCCGCTGATGTTTGCAGTGCGTGGCTATCAGTTGCTCGATCCAGTGGAGTGGGGGGATCGGGTCCCCAATATTATTCATTGGCTCGCTCCTCGCCTGCCTGTCCACGGCGAGGAACCGGCCTGGATCGGGGCGGTGCGTGACTTCATTGCCCAGCGTCAAGGGGACTTCGAGATAATCCGTCGGCGCATCTCGGCGCCCAAGAATGAGCGGGCTCTTCCTCTACGCGCGCTGCTGCTGAGCGATGCCGGGCCGATCCAGGTTTGCCAGGCCATCCACGAGGCACTGATTCAGGGCGAGGCCTCGCCGCGCGCAGTTGGCTCGGTCATTGCTCTCGCTGCCGCCGATATCCTGAACCAGATTGGCGATGAGGATCGGACGGCCTTCATTCAGGCGGCCCACGGTCTTCTGTACGCCGCCGCCGTGCGCCTGGCCTTTGCTCAGGTCCAGGATATCGAGGTGACTCCTCTGCTCTTTACTGCGGCGGTCTTTGTCAATGAGCTGCGTAAGCACCTGGGGTTAGCCAGTGGCCAGATCCATCAGAGCCCTCATCACATCCACGTGGGCGGCGGCTTGCTGGCTCCTGCTTTGCTGGAAACGCTCCAGGGCGAGCTGGAGGCCCGCGATCTTGAAGGGGCCTATCTGGCTGCTCGCCGTTACCTTCATCTTGGCTACGAGCCCAAGCCGCTCTTCGCCACGATTGGCCTGGTCGCTGCCCAGGCGGATGCAGGCGCTGATCAAGGCCACACCTTGCAAATTGTGCAGGCAGCAGGCGAGGAATTCATGGGTTGGCCTCGCGATCTGACGGAGACCGACCTGAGCGTCTTCCTGCGCGCTGCGCTGCGGGCCTCAGCCCTGGCTCCACGCAATACGCTGGCCTCAGCGCTCTAGGGGAGAGACGGGAGCCATAGAGCAGATGGGATCGCACCGGCTCCCGCCGGAGACAGGTGCAGGATCTGCGAAGCGAGAAGCCGGGACACCAACGGTGGTATCTGCACGGCTGGCATGGCAGATGGGGCAGACAGATGGAGGCAGATGAGGGTGAGCCGAGCAGTACCCCTCTGGGTCTCGGCTTTTTGCCTCTGCTTGCAGTGCATACTGCACTGCATACTCCCAACACTCCCCCTTTTGCCTCTCTCTCCTGGAAAGAAGAGACAGCGGCAGCCATTATGGCAGACGAGCTAACGCCCGGCGATGCTTCTCCCACCGTTCCGCGTTCTTTACTTGGGTAGCCTTCGGTGCGAGGATTTTGCAGGAGCAAAACTACAATGATGAGTCAGATCGATCGACAGAAGAAGAGGACCAGGCATCTTCAGCGAAGCCTGGCCGCGGTCGTCTCTCTGCTGGCTGTCCTGCTCACGCTGGCCTCCTGCCAGATTGGCAGCCGCCAGCCCCATCTCGTGAAAGCCCCGGCCAGCAAGCAGATTTATCGCGAGCCGCAGATTGGTCTTGCCGACTACACTACGCTCGATCCAGCCTTAGTCACAGATCCCTCGGCGATCCGCGCCGTCGAGCTGGTCTTTACTGGCCTGGTTCAGCTTGATGACCAGCTTCAGGTCCGTCCCCAGCTCGCCAGCTCTTGGAGCGTCTCTAGCGATGGCCTGAGCTGGACCTTCCACCTGAAGCCGAACTTGAAGTTTAGCGACGGGACACCACTGACTGCTCAAGATGTGGCTTACAGCCTTGATCGCGCGCTGCAACCGTCAACGCGCTCGACAACTGCTCCCCTTTACCTGGCGCTCTTGCGCGATGCTGATAAGCTCTTAGCCGGCACCATCTCAACATTGCTTAACGATAGTATCCTGGTACGAGATAAGCAAACGGTCGTCCTGATCACGCGCCAAAAAGCCCCCTATTTTCTGGCCATGCTCACGAACCCCTGCGCTTTCGTGGTTGAGCGGAGCCTGGTCGAAAAATATCATGGGAGCTTCAGCGACCATCTGACGGAAGGTGGGGGGGCCGGCCCTTTCAAAGTGGCTCGTTATGCCCACGGCCAGGAAATCGATTTTGTTCCTAATGCACACTACTACGGCGCTAAGCCCCAGCTGGGCCGCATCGTCTTTTCCTTCTATCGCCAGGCTAGCGACGCTTATCGTGCCTACCAGGGCGGCCAGGTAGACCTGACCAGCGTTCCTCTGGCCAGCTATGCCAGCGACAAGAAGCGCGCGGACTTCCACCAGGTCCCTCAGCTATGGATTAACTACTATACAATGAACTATCTTGTGAAGCCTTTCGATAACATCCATATCCGTCAGGCTTTCGCCCTGGCGATTAATAAGGTGACTATTGCCGAGCAGGTTTGGAAAGGTACGGTGCTGCCCACAAACCATATTGTGCCCCAGGGTATGCCTGGCTATAACGCCAGGTTGACCGGCCCCGACGGCACTCAAAATCTGACTGGCAATGCAGCGAAGGCTCGCCAGCTGCTGGCTCAGGGCTTGCAGGAAGAGCATCTGTCAAGTTTGCCGCCTATCAAGCTCACCTATGCGACAGGGCTGAACAGCCTGGATCAAGAGGCCAAGGCGCTGATCGAGATGTGGCGCCAGAATCTGGGTGCAACCGTTACAGCTGATCCCGTCGACTATAATACGCTGCTAAGCCGCGTGACGGCAGCCACGAACAACTCCAGTGGCCTCCAGATGTGGGGCCTGGCCTGGGTCGCCGAGTACCCCGATCCGCAGGACTGGCTCTCGGCTCAGTTCGGTCAGGGGGTTCCCAACAATAATATGAACTATGGCCAGAACGTCAGCAACGACGCAGCAACGCAGCAGCTGGTCCAAAAGAAGCTACAGGAGGCCGATAACACGCTGGATACGGCAACCCGCCTGCGTCTTTACCAGGAGGCGGAACAGCAGCTTGTCAACGATGTTGCCTGGCTGCCATTGGAACAGGTGAATGCGGTTTTTCTGCGCAATCCGCTGATCGTTGGCTTCAAGGATAACGGCATGAATGTAGTGCCGCCCGATGACTGGGCAAATATCTACGTTGTCGAAAGCCAGTCCTGATAGCTAACAGGGCTGGGTCCTCCTCCCGCTAGCGAGAGGAGCGCAGAACAACGCGACAAGAGATCAGGGGCAAAGCAGGCTTTCGGAGAGGCTCCTCTCTGAAGGGGGCAGGCATACATAGACCTGCCCCGCCAGCGTTGCCCCTTTCCTTATTCCTTCTGAGGTGGTCCTCCTTTCCTACTCACTGCTTCTTTGCTTGCTCCCGGCAAAGGGGTTCCGTATGATAACAGCGACGGTGGTGCCAGACTTCGGACGCCGCTTGCCATCCCAACGATCCGCCAGCCCAGAGCAAGCTCTACGCCAGCAGCGCGGTGCTTTCGTTGGGTCCTGACGCCGTCACCGCCCAAAGCTACAGCGAGCGAGTCAGCCAGCCAGCTAGCCAGCTAGGCGCCCACACAGAGAGCATCGCGGGGTCGGGCGACGTCAGGGGACTATCTACGGTCCGGCTGGTGGTAGAACTATCCACATCAACAAGCAGTGATCTCTAGCCAAGCCAACAACATGGCAGCTTGCTTTCAGCAGCGATGGAGAAGCTCCTTATGTCTACCCAGCAACGTGTGAGCACAGCAGGCCTCGTAGCGCTGCTTTCTCTTCTGGTCATCCTGCTGGGCGCCTGCGGAGGAGGGAACTCCGGCAATACAACCTCCACTCGCAAAGCCCCTCTTAGGCAGCAGGTCTTCGTTGAGCCGGAGCGTGGGATTCAAGATCTGTCAACCTTTGATCCCGCGTTGACCTTCGATGTACCATCGACGACGGCGATCCAGATGGTCTTCACGGGCCTGGTGTCACTAGACAAGGACCTGGTCGTTCGTCCTCAGCTGGCCAGCTCATGGACGGTCTCGCCCAATGGCCTGACCTGGACCTTCCATCTGAAACCCAACCTGAAGTTCAGCGACGGTACGCCACTGACCTCAATCGATGTCGCCTACAGTCTGGATCGCGCCCTGCAGCCAGCTCAACACTCGTCCACAGCCCCAACCTATTTGGGCCTTATCAAGGATGCCGATCGCCTCGTCAAGGGGCAGATTCGCACGATCATTGGAGATAGCGTGCTCACGCCTGACCCCCAGACGGTCGTCATTCTCGCACGCCAGAAGGCCACCTATTTCCTCAATGCCTTGACTTATCCTTGCTCCTATGTGGTGGAGAAGAAGCTCATCGATAAGTACGGCACGAAGTGGACCGATCACCTCCAGGAAGGCGGTGGGGCTGGCCCCTTTAAAGTCAAGGAATACACACACAACAAGCGCATCGTCTTCGTTCCCAACCCCCAATACTACGGTCCCAAGCCCCAACTGCAGCAAGTAATCTTTCCTTTCTATCGAGAGACCGACACCGCCTATAAGGCCTATCAAGCAGGTCAGGTTGACTTTGCGATTGTACCCAGCCAGCAGGTTCCCCGTGTCCGCAATCAGCCAGAATTCCACCTGATTCCGCAGCTGTGGATCAGATACTATGGGATGAACTACCTGGTCAAACCCTTCGACAGCATCAATATGCGGCGCGCCTTCGCCCTCGCCCTGAACAAGGACGAACTGGCACACGCCATCTGGAAAGATGTCCCGATCCCGACCAACCATATTATTCCCCTGGGGATGCCTGGCTACAATCCGAACCTGCGCGGCCCGGATAACACTGTCAACACCCGCGGGAATCCGCAGTTGGCAAGCCAATATTTCCAGAAGGGCCTGCAGGACGAGGGCCTCACCAGCGCCTCCCAGCTTCCGCCAATCACAATCACCTATCCCTCGGGCAATCAAGACCAGGCGAATGAGATCGCGGCAGCCATTCAGATGTGGCAGAACGTGCTGGGAGTCACTGTCAGGGGCGAGGCCATCGATTTCAATAAGATGCTGGATGAACTTTCCAACACCACCGGCAATCCCCACGGCCTGCAAATGTGGGCCATCGGTTGGGTGGCCGACTACCCAGACCCCCAGGACTGGACAACGCTCCAGTTCGATGCCGATTCTCCCTATAATCAGGTGAACTACGGCCAGAACAATGCGTCCGATCGCCTGCAGCAACAGGCCACCCAGAAATTGTTAGAGGTTGCCGATACCTTGCCGGACTCCAATGCACGCCTGCAGGCTTACCAGAACGCCGAGCAGCAGCTTATCAACGACGTTGCCTGGCTGCCCATCACCCAGGTGCGCAGCGCCTATGTCCTGAAGCCCTATGTGCAGGGCTTCGTGCTCAACGCTCAGCTGCAGGTACCTCCCGACGCCTGGTCTCAAATCTATATCAGCGTCCATTAAGGTAAGGCCCACCTACCCACCCACGGCCTCACCAAAGAAGCGCAGCCAGTGAGCGCCAGCAGCCGCCGATCAGATCATAGACAGTCGCTGCAGCGCTCTGGCTGCGCTTGCTTTCGTCAGACCCCACCTCCAGCTTCTCTGCCGTCTGCTGCCCGGCGCCTGGTGCTGGCCTTCCGCCTTCCATCCTTGCCTCGGCGACAAACCTGAGAGATCAGCTGCTAAGAAGACGTACGTAATAATGTCTTGAACCTGAACAGGGTCGAAACTCACCTATTCCCACGGTGATTCAGCTGATCAGGGGTGCCAGCGCAACCAATACCAGGACGGCCCTGAGTAAGGGACTGTTCTCTTCGCGTGCCGTGTTTCTCCAGCAACACCGCACGTATCCTGCTTTTTGGATCGGTTAGCACTCCCTCTGCAGTCCCCGCCCGGAAAAGGGACATGGAGGGAACTGGAACGTTGGCAAAGCAGCCATCAGCAAGCCTGGCTCACTCAGGCTCTGCTGCCCTGGCGAGCGTTCACCTTATTGGTTAGGAGCACGATCCATGTCTGCTGCACTGCGCAAGAGAACCTACCCAGTGGGTCTAGCTCTCACCCTCTTCTGTCTCGTTGTCTTCCTGCTGGCCGCCTGCGGCGGTGGGACCCAAACGACTTCAGCGCAGAAAGCCCCAGCCAGTAAGCAAGTCCTCATTTATCCAGAGGCAGGGGTCACCGATATCGCCACCTTCGACCCCGGCCTCTCCACCGATCTCTATTCGATCCAGGCCATTGATATGGTCTTCACTGGCCTGGTTCAGCTTGACAACAATCTGGCCATCCAGCCACAGCTGGCGTCTTCGTGGGAGACCTCAGCGGACGGGCTGACCTGGACCTTCCATCTAAAGCCTAATCTGAGGTTCAGCGATGGTACCCCCCTCACCTCTGCTGACGTCGCCTACAGCATCGACCGGGCTTTGCAGCCGGCAGAGCACTCGACCACGGCCCCTATTTACCTGGCTCTGATCAAGGACGCTGACCTGCTGCAAAAGGGGAAGATAAAGACCATCATTAATGATAGCGTTCAGACCCCTGACCCCAATACTGTGGTCATCACTATCAAAAAGAAGGCCGCTTACTTCCTGGATGCGCTCACCTACTCCTGTTCCTACGTAGTGGAAAAGAAGCTGATCGACACATACGGCAAGAGCTGGACGGACCACCTTGACGAAGGCGGCGGCGCCGGCCCCTTCAAGGTTCAGTCTTACCAGCACAGCAAGCAGATCGTCTTTGTCCCTAACCCCTACTACTACGGCCCCAAGCCACAGCTGCAGAAGGTGGTCTTCCCCTTCTATCAGAAGATTGATACCGCCTATCAGGCCTACCGCGCCGGTCAGGTTGATATCGCGAGCGTGCCTAGTTCCTACGTTGATCAGGCGCGGAAAGGAAACGACTTCCACCTGGCCCCGCAGCTGTGGATCAACTACTATGCCATGAACTATCTGGTCAAGCCCTTCGACAGCATCAACATCCGGCGGGCCTTTGCTCTGGCCATCAACAAGGACGAAATCGTCCATGCTGTCTGGAAGGACATCTATATTCCCACCAACCATATCGTGCCTAAAGGTATGCCAGGCTACAACTCGAACCTCAAAGGGCCAGATGGCACGACCAGCACCGCGGGGAACCCTGCACAAGCCATGCAGTACTTGCAGGCCGGCCTCAAGGATGAAGGGCTGACCAGCATCTCCCAGCTTCCACCGATCACTCTGACCTACCCAAGCGGCTCCGCCGATAGCGATCGAGAGGTTGCAGCCCTGACCCAGATGTGGCAGAGGGTCCTCGGGATCACAGTCAAAACACACGCCGAGGACTTCAACAAGCTGCTAGACGACATCGTTGCCGCGACCAACAATCCGCATGGCCTGCAATTCTGGGGGATCGCCTGGATTGCAGACTACCCCGATCCGCAGGACTGGCTCACGCTGCAATTCGATGCCGGGGTACCGAACAACAACATGAACTACGGGCAGAACCACAGCCCCGACGCTTCTCAGCAACAGGCCACCCAGAAGCTGCTGGAACAGGCCGACGCCATGCCCAACGGCCCAGCTCGCTACCAGGCTTACAACCAGGCGGAGCAGCAGCTCATCAATGACGTGGCCTGGCTGCCAATGGAACAGGTCCAGGCCCCCTACGTGGTCAAGACCTATGTCCACGGCTTCTTCTACAATCCTCAGCAGCTGATTCCACCCGACTACTGGTCCCAGATCTATATCACCCAACACTAGCCGCGTCCGATCAGGGCTAACCATCGGCTTAAGCCCGCCCCAGTCCCAGTAGCGCTGGTACCACAAGGCAGCTCGCAAGGATTGGTCACCCAGCCTCAAGTCCCAGCCAACCGGCTCGTCGGCTGGGTCCAGCGGCTCCCAGAGAGTCCAATCCTTGATCGCCAGAGCCTGGCGGAGTAGGAGCCAGAGTGCTCCTCTTCCCAGGCTCTTCCCCCTTTTCTCTTATTGCTTTCCCCACCAGCTTGACCTTGCTCTGGCTGCTCCTTATAATAACCCCTGTCTGTTCGCCTGGCCGCTTTCCCTTCTTCACTAACCCGTTTCCCAGCTTGACCCAGCAGCCAAAGAATCACCGCCAGCCCGTCGCCACAGGCCAGCATGCACCAACGGAAGGTCATCAGTCCAGACAGGGAGCGAGTTGACGGTGGGAAACTGCTCTACGCGCATGTGAGCAACGCAGGCAGGCGAGCGTAATAACATGGTGGCAGAAGCATAACCTCTAGCTTGACAAGCCTGATAGCGCTCCTTAAAATATGGGACAAGATCCGTCATGTAACGTCTGTTGTCCGCTACAGTCCAGATTTATCTATGAGAGGGTGCCACTTCATAGATCTTCCACCTCTAGCGGAACGTGACATGGGTACACTTGTCCACGAAGGAGGCAAGAGGCAGGGTGCAAAGAGGGATAAGTGGGATCTGGGGAGAAGAGAGCATAGAAGAAGCCTCCTTCTCGTTAAGCGAGCGCTGACAGGACAGTAAGGGGCTTAGCATGATACAGTTTCTGATCAAGCGCCTCATAGGCTTAGTCTTCGTGGTGATCGGAGTCACTTTCATCACCTTCATCATGGGCTACTTTGCCCCGGGCGATCCAATCCGCACCATGCTGGGTGAGCACTTTTCCCCCCTGCTCTACGCCCAGTTGAGGCATGCCTACGGACTGGACTTGCCTTGGTATGAGCAGTACTGGAACTTTCTCGTCCACCTAGCCCATTTCGATTTTGGCTACTCGTTCAAGACACAGGGGCGACCGGTCTGGGACATTCTCAAAGACGGCGTCCCTGTTTCTATGGAGCTGGCTCTGTGGGCCCTGGTAGTCTATCTGCTGATCGGGGTTCCCGTGGGGATCATCTCCGCACTCAAAGCCAATACCTGGGTGGACACTTTGAACATGGGCATCATGCTGGTGCTCTATGCAATGCCCATCTTTGTCTTCTGCGTCCTGGTTCAGGTGCTGATCGTCTTCATCGATCAGGAAACGGGAGCGGGTTGGCCAGTGGCAAACTGGGGCGAACCCTGGCACTACACCTGGACCGATATTCAGTTTAAGCTTGCGCCAGTGCTCGTCTTCGGGCTGGCCGGTGCCGCTTACTTTGCGCGTATCACTCGTACCAGTATGCTGGAAGTGATGCGCCAGGATTACATCCGTACAGCTCGCGCAAAGGGGCTATCTGAACGTGTGGTAGTCTATCGGCATGCGCTGCGCAACGCGCTTATCCCACTGATCACCGTGACAGGCGTCACGCTGGGCTTCACCATTACAGGGGCCTTTCTCATCGAAAATATCTTTAACATCCCCGGCATCGGCACCATCACTGTCTCGTCTGTGCTTGATCGTGACTACCCGGTCATCCAGGCGACTACCGTACTATTGGCCTTCGGGGTCGTGTTGGGCAACTTGCTGGCGGATATCGCCTACACACTAGTCGACCCCCGCATTAAGCTCGAATAGGAGGCGTAGACAATGGATATGCGCGACCGAGAGATTCAACCAGCCTCCCCCCTGATCGCCCCGGACACGAACCTGATGGTGCCTGCAGAGCCGGAACTCCTGGTCGAGACGCCGGGCGTGATGCCAGAGGTCGAAGGGCCGAAAGAGCGCAAGCCGGTCTCACCACTGCGCGAGTCGCTGCGCCGCCTGCGTCGTGATACGCGCGCGATGGTCAGCCTGGGCATGATCATCTTTTTGGTGCTGCTATCGCTAGTCGGGCCTTTTGTCTACCAGCACCTGGGAGGTATATACGATAGCCCCGACAACGGGCCAATTCCTGCGACGGTCTACCGCACCTTCTATCACCAGGAGCTGAGCCACCAGGATGAGCTGCCATCGGCTCAATATTGGCTGGGGACCGACGATCTGGGACGCGATATTCTGGCACGCCTGATGCAGGGGCTGCTTGTCTCTATCAGCGTGGCGGTCCTGGTGGAGGTCATCGACATCACGATGGGCATCCTGGTTGGCGTCCTGGCCGGTTACTTTGGAGGCTGGATCGATCAAGTGCTGGCCCGCTTAACGGACATCATCTTCGCCTTCCCGGGGCTGCTCTTCATCATCCTGCTCACCGGCATTTTCGGCACATGGGCCGATACTACCCTGAGCAACGTCCCCATCATCGGCCCCAACGGAAACGCCCGTCTGCTTCTGGTCTCGGCAGCCCTGGCCCTGGTCTCCTGGCCCCTGATGGCTCGTCTCGTGCGTGGCCAAACGCTTCAGATTAAGGAACAGCAGTTCATCGAAGCGGCCCGTACTGCCGGTAGTAGCAACTTCAAAATCATCTGGCGCCACATCATCCCCAACCTGTTCAGCATCGTTGTGGTGGCCGCGACCCTCGATATCTCCAACACCATTATCGGTGAGGCGAGCATCAGCCTGCTGGGCCTCGGCGTTCAGCAACCAGGTTCGAGCCTTGGCCTGATGATCTCCGAGGCCAGTAACGCAGTGGATACGCACCCCTGGGAGGTGCTGGTCCCTTCAATGACGCTGGCCATCCTGGTGCTGGCCTTCTCCTTCCTCGGCGACGGCCTGCGCGATGCCTTCGATCCTCGCACCAAAGACTAAGCAAGCGAACCATGCAAGAGCGGAGCACACACCCATGCCAGAAAACCTGCTGGAAGTGAATAATCTCAAAACCTACTTCTTTACTCGCAGCGGCGTTGTCAAGGCCGTAGACGATGTCTCCTTCACCATGCGGCCTGGCGAAGCCCTGGGAGTGGTCGGCGAAAGCGGCTGCGGCAAGAGCGTGACCGCACTCTCAATTATCCGCCTGGTCGCTTCGCCGCCAGGCAAGATCGTCGGGGGTGAGATTCTCTTCAACGGCGAGAATATCCTGGAGAAGAACAACGACGAGATGACGGAGCTGCGCGGCAGCAAGATCTCGATGATCTTCCAGGACCCGATGACCTCGCTCAACCCCGTCTTCACCATCGGCTATCAGATCGCCGAGACAGTTAAGCGCCACCGCAAGGGCATCTCGAACGATCAGGCCTGGCAACGAGCCATCGAGATGCTGGATCTGGTCCGCATTCCCGATGCCCGTCGCCGGGCCAAAAGCTACCCCCACGAGTTCAGTGGCGGCATGCGCCAGCGCGTTATGATCGCGATCGCTCTGGCCTGCAACCCACAGCTGTTGATCGCCGATGAGCCAACCACAGCCCTCGACGTGACCATTCAGGCCCAGATTCTCGAACTGATGAAGGGCCTGGCCAAGGAGTTCGGCACGGCCCTGATGCTGATCACTCACGATCTCGGCGTGGTGGCTGGCAGCTGCGAGCACGTGATTGTGATGTACGCTGGCCATATTGTGGAGTCGGCCCCAGTGCGGCAAATCTTCCAGACGCCAGCCCACCCCTATACCGTTGGACTCCTGCAATCGATCCCTCGCCTGGACGAGAAGCGTGGAACACGTCTGACTCCCATCCCCGGGCAGCCCCCTGACCTCTCACGCGAGATTATTGGCTGCCCCTATGCGCAGCGCTGCCCGCGGGTCCAGCCTCGCTGCCGGCAAGAACGGCCAGAGTTGAAACCGGTAGGCCGCGGTGAACAGCTTGCGGCTTGCTTCTATCCAAGCTAGCCAGGGAGAGAGGGAGAAGGATACTATGGTACAACAGCAGATGGCAACCTCGACAGCCACCGGGACAACGCTGGTCGAGGTCAAGGGCCTGAAGGTCCACTTTCCGATTAAAGGCGGCCTCTTCAATCGCACAATCGCTCACGTGAAGGCCGTTGATGGTGTCAATCTGACGATTCGCCGCGGCGAGACGCTTGGCCTGGTAGGCGAGAGTGGCTGCGGCAAGTCAACGACAGGGCGAGCTATTCTGCAGCTCATCAAGCCAACCGGTGGCAGCGTCAAGTTGAATGGGGTAGAACTGACAACGCTGCCACCCTCTGAGCTGCGTAAGAAGCGCGCTGAGATGCAGATGATCTTCCAGGACCCCTTTGGCTCGCTCGATCCACGCTTTACGGTGGGGCAGATTATCGCAGAGCCACTAGAGAACTTCAAACGGGGGAACGCTCGTGAGATCCGTGAGCAGGTGGCTCACTTGCTAGAGGTGGTGGGGCTCAACCCGTATTACGTGAACCGCTTTCCTCACGAGTTCAGCGGCGGCCAGCGCCAGCGCATCGGCATTGCTCGTGCTTTGGCGCTGCGTCCCTCCTTCATCGTCGCCGATGAGCCAGTCTCCGCACTCGATGTCTCGATTCAGGCCCAGGTGCTGAACTTGCTCCAGGACCTGCAGGCCGAGTTCGGTCTGACTTACCTGTTCGTGGCTCACAACCTCTCGGTGGTGAAGCACATTAGCGATCGCGTCGCCGTGATGTATCTGGGACGGGTCGTTGAGCTGGCGGATAGCGAGAAGCTCTACGAGCTGCCACTGCATCCCTACACCCAGGCGCTGCTCTCGGCCATTCCTGTACCTGACCCCGAGGTCGAGGCCCGCCGTAAGCGCATCATTCTGGAAGGCGACGTGCCCAGCCCGGTCAATCCACCCCCCGGCTGCAACTTCCATCCGCGTTGCTGGAAAGCACAGCAGGTCTGCCGCGAGGTAACGCCGCCCCTCGAAGAGAAGGAGCGGAATCACTATGTGGCCTGCCACTTCCCAGGCTGAGATGCGCTGCTCCCTCTTGCTTGGCTCTACCTCGAGCTCGGTCTTCCAGGGCCAGGATCAGAAGCAAGCAGGTTAGGGAGGGAGGGCAACACAACAGGGTATCCAGACAAAAAGCAGCGCCGTAGCGCCGCCTATCTGCGCAAGCGGGTCGGCTCGCGGCGCTGCCCCTTTTTATAAGGCATAGGTCTCCGCAATCAGCCGCCTGCCAGAATGCCTGCAGTTTCTTAGCACAGCAGAGCCAGACAACTGGAGCTGCCAGTGAGGCGAGGCGAGGATCAACGTCGAAAGACAGACCCCAGCAGGACAAGGCCGGGGAGAAGCCTGCTGCCCCTCTCGCGAAATGATCGTCGAGCTCGCGGGGCAGCAGGCCCGCGCCTCGTTAATCCTGGTTACGCAGCTCCAGCTGCTTAATGCGCAAGAGAAGACGCAGACGGGCAGCAAGATGGCGGGCATCGACCGGCTTGACCACATAGTCGTCAGCACCAGCGGTGAACCCGGCGATCTTATCCTGTACCGTCATTTGCGAGCTGAGAATCATCACAGGAAGATGGCGTAATGAAGACTGATCGCGCACAAAGCGACAGAGATCGAGGCCGTTCTCGTTGCCCAGCACAATCTCACAAATCAGCAGGTCAGGTGGCTCTTCGAGCAAGCAGCGACGAGCTTCTTCCAAAGAAGAGGCACAGCGGACCGTAAACATATGCTCCAGGGCTTGTTTAATGCGTCCCTGGGTATGTGGATCGTCATCAACGAAGAGCACCCGCGGCAATTGCGCTATCCTTGGTTCACGAGCCATGAGACGGATAGATAGCATCGTCGATCAGCACTTACATGAAATAAGTGTTCAAGCAGCCCAATAAGACAACCGACACGGACAGAGGAAAACGGGAAGCGAGAGGCCTCTCCCGCGGCCATCCTCCTTCCTTGCAGCGAAGAGAAGCGGATAGCCCTCTGCCAGCAAGAGAAGCATGAGACAAAAGATCCTGGCCACCACCTCACCTGGTCAAAAGCGGTCTGGCTCGGACCTGGCCGTTGCTTGCGCATCTGGTCAAGAGCCATTGCAGCAGCATACTCCAGTACAGGAGAGCGGCCTGCGCACGGTCCCCATCGTGGGCAGCCAGCTCGTCGCGCTTATCGCTGTTGCTGTTGCTGCTGTTCGCTCTGGCTGCGCATCAATTCATCCATGCGGCGCTGGCGGTCGGCGGGAGTCAGGCGCAGAACGCGCTCGATAGCCGCATTGAGGGCGCTAGGTTTAAATGGCTTGGTCAGATACTCATCGACCCCGGAGAGAAGGCCTGTGAGCTGATCCTCCTCGCGTGTCATCGCACTGAGGATGATCATCGGAGTATCGGCGGTGCGCGCATCGCCCCGCAGGCAGCGTACCAGCTGGTAGCCATCCATCCGGGGCATCTTCACATCGATGATGACGCAATCGGGGTGATGGGCATAGACCTGTTCCAGGCCCTGGACGCCGTCATAAGCGACGATGACTTCGTACGAGCCTTGGAGATTCACGGCATATTTGATAAGCTCTACAATAGTAGGATTATCGTCGATGACCAGCACTTTCTTCATCGTCTTTTCCGCCGTCTAAAGCCGTCTTGCTCAGGCACTGCACTTTATCTCTCCTCAACAGCAAAGACGACCCACCCCTTTGCATTGTAACACACCTGCGTGGCCTTGCCAACTGAGGCCCTCGGGAGTACTAGCCAGGCAAACGCCCAGGCTGCTTGCTGCCTGTATAACCGCTGGCCGTCTTCTCCTCGCTTGTCCTGGTGTGATACAATGGAGCAAACAGTA